>CALWKP010000238.1 GCA_944381295.1 uncultured Clostridia bacterium
ATACCATATCACGACAGGGAATATTTGTACAAAATATATTTATGAAGTTTTGGCCCAAAACGGGTACATAGAAGACGCTTACCAAATGATTAAACTGAAACAGCAGCAAATGTTCCTTTATTCAGACTCAGAGATTAAATGGCGGTTAGATTGGGATAGTTCTTCCTTATATACTGCGATTGAAAGCTGTGATCTGAAAGCAGTAGAGAGACAAATACAAGAACTGTTTGATTTCCTATATACGAAGCAGCCATCTATTTTATTGGTGCAAAGTATTATCAGTCAAATAGCCGCTTTTTTGACAACGCAAAGTGAAAAGTATGGATATAACCTGAAAGAACCCTGTGCCGACTTAATCACGAAGACCCTCCACATTACAGAAGAGAACAGTTTACGATCAATCCACGAGCAATTGCAATCGTTGTGCAATATTGTATGCAATTTAATCGTAACAGAAAATGCTTCGGCTTTGTTGATTGACAGGATCCCTGAAATAGTAGAGTATGTAAAACAAAACTATCAAAAACCATTGTCTCTGCGTTCTTTGGCAGAAGTATATCACATCAATCATATTTATTTGGGACAACTCTTCTTTAAAAGCACAGGAGAATATTTTAATTCTTTTCTCAATAGGATAAGAATCGAAAAATCTATTTTATTATTGGAAAATACAGACTTGTCGATCAATGATGTTGCATTTAAAGTGGGGTATACAAATCCTGTAAGTTATTATCGAAATTTCAAAAATATTATGGGGATTAATCCAGGAGACTTTAAAGAAAATATTCTGAAAAAAACAAATGATTAGTTTGGGATTATGCAGGAACTAAAGAGAAATCCATTCGATTTTAAAAAAAGACTGCGGCAAAAGGAGAAAGATTTTGTCGCAGCTTTTTCTATAAAATGAAGGGGGTTTCACAAAATGTAGATAAGAACGGCCGATTAATTCGTAAAAATGAAATTCTGGAAATTCGTCATCACAATAGATATTAAGTTAAATAGAGACTCTGATTTTGCTGAAATATAGTCCTTGTTTTTGTTAAGGGTTTCATTATAATAGGAACTAAAGATTTCCTTGATTAGGAAGGAGGCGAGATTAAGTGATGAAATATCATCTTGCAATAGACATCGGAGCGTCATCGGGACGGCATATTCTGGGCCATATGGAGAACGGGAAAATCGTCCTGGAAGAAGTGTTCCGGTTTGATAACCGCCAGAAATATCAGAATGGGCACGATTGTTGGGATGTGGAATCTCTCTGGAAAAATATCCTCATGGGGATGCGGGCATGTAAAGAGGCCGAAAAAATACCGGCAACAGTGGGAATCGATTCCTGGGCCGTGGATTTTGTCCTGATTGGACGAGATGGAAAACGTATCGGGGATGCGGTCTCCTATCGGGATAACCGTACCCAGGGGATGGAGCAGGCAGTAGAAGAGGTGATCCCTGCACAGCAACTGTATGAGAGGACAGGGATACAACGTCAGCCGTTCAATACAATTTATCAGCTGATGGCATTGAAACGGGAGCATCCGGAGCAGTTGGAACAGGCGCAGCGGCTGCTGATGTTGCCGGATTATTTCCATTTTTTGCTGACGGGATGCATGGTGAATGAGTACACCAACGCTACCAGTACCGGACTTGTGGAGGCAAGAACGCACGACTGGGATCGAGAGATTTTGAAAAAGCTTAAATTCCCGGAACATTTATTTTATCCGCTGTCCATGCCCGGTATGCAGGTTGGAAAATTAACGCAGGAAGTCGAGCGGGAAGTAGGATTCTCGTGTGTGGTCGTGCTTCCGGCGACGCATGATACCGCATCGGCGTTCCTGGCGGTGCCGAAAAAGGAAGATGCGGTTTCAATTTCCAGCGGGACATGGAGCCTTTTGGGAGTAGAGAATGCGGAGCCGATCACCACGGAAAAAAGCCGTCTGCTGAATTTTACCAATGAAGGCGGGTACGAATTCCGGTTCCGTTATTTGAGAAATATCATGGGGCTGTGGATGATTCAATCGATCCGCCGGGAGTTGAATGGGATCTCTTATGTAGAAGGGAAATCTGCACGGGCAGGTTCCGGAAGAAAATGGAGCTATGCGCAGCTGGAGCAGGCCGCCCAGGAAGAAAGCAATTTTCCAAGCCTGATCGATGTGAATGAGGATCGTTTTTTTGCGCCGGAAAGTATGGTGCAGGCAGTAAAAGAAGCGTGCAGAGATTCTGAGCAGACGGTGCCGGAAAACATCGGGCAGGTCATGCAGTGTGTTTATCGAAGCCTCGCTGCCTGCTATGCGGAAACGGTCCGCAAACTTTCTGAATTGACCGGAAAAACCTATCGAGCAATCCATATTGTCGGGGGTGGAAGCAAAGATTGCTATCTTAACCGTCTTACGGCACAAGCCAGCGGATTATCTGTTTATGCAGGACCATCGGAGGCGACGGCGTTAGGAAATCTGATCGTCCAAATGATCGCAGACGAGGAATTACACAGTCTGGAAGAAGCAAGAGGAAAAGTGCGTGAAAGTTTTGCAGTAAAGGAGATTCTGCCATGAGTTATGAGGAAGCGAAAAAACGTTACGCAGAATTGGGCATTGATACGGAACAGGCCCTGAAGGCGCTGGAGTCGAAAGCTATCAGTATCCATTGCTGGCAGGGGGACGATGTTGTAGGGTTTGATAATAAAGACGGCGGAGCCGGAAACGGGATTCAGACAACAGGGGATTATCCGGGCAGAGCGCGCAATTTTGAAGAGCTGAAAGCGGATTTCCTCAAGGCGGCAAGTCTGATCCCCGGGAAAAAGCGCATCAATCTGCATGCTTGCTATGCTGTTTTTGAGCCGGGAGAATGGGTGGACCGGGATCGGCAGGAATACCGGCATTTTGTGCCATGGGTAGAATTTGCCAAAGAGCATGGGTTTGGGATCGATTTCAATCCAACCTGTTTTTCCCATCCGATGGTGAAGGATGGCTTAACGCTTTCAAGTCCCGATGAAACGGTACGGAAATTTTGGATCGACCATTGTATCAATTGCCGTCGTATCGCTCAGAAAATTGGGGAAGCCCTTGGCGATCAGGTGCTGAACAATGTTTGGATTCCGGACGGGTATAAGGATATCCCGGCAGACCGCCTTGGTCCACGCCTTCGGTTAAAAGATTCGCTCGACCAGATTTTTGCAGAGCCGTGCCCGAACGTAATCGACAGTGTGGAAAGCAAGGTGTTCGCGATCGGTGTAGAAAGCTATACGGTGGGCAGCAACGAATTTTACCTGGCGTATGCGGCAACACATCCCGGCGTATATGATTTGCTGGATAACGGACATTTCCATCCGACGGAGTACGTCAGTGATAAGATACCGGCATTGTTGTGTTATTTTGATAAAATTCCGCTGCATGTGACACGACCGGTGCGTTGGGACAGCGATCATGTGGTAAACTGCGACGATGAGCTGCGGGAAATCATGAAAGAAATCGTGCGCAACGGGGCTTTGGAAAAAGTACTGATTGGCTTGGATTTCTTTGATGCATCCATCAACCGTGTGGCGGCATGGGTAATCGGTACACGCGCAGCACAAAAAGGGTTGTTATACGCTTTGCTGCAGCCGGATGCTGCACTGAAAAAGTGCCAGGATACCGGAGACTTTACGCGGCGGATGATGTTGATGGAAGAAGCAAAGTTCCTGCCAGTAGAGGAAGTCTGGGAAGAATATTGCCGCCGTCAGGGAGTACCGGCGCGGGAAGATTGGTATGAAGAAGTTTTACAATACGAAAAAACAGTATTGAGCAAAAGAGGGTAAACTATGAAAACAATGAAAGAAGTGCCAGCCCTCCGGGAGTTTTTGAGAATGTGCCGGGACGGATGGGAACAGGGCTGGCATGAACGCAACGGCGGGAATTTGACTTATCGGATAAAGCCGGAAGAACTGGAAGAATGTCGTCCGTTTTTCAAGGACGCAGGCCCTTGGAAGGAAATGGGTGTGACGGCAGAAAATATGGCCGGGGAATTTTTTATCACCACAGGGAGCGGGAAATTTTTCCGGAATGTGGAAGACGACCCGGAACATAACATTGGCATTGTCGAAATTAACGGAGAGGGCTCTGCGTGGAGGATTGTCTGGGGGCTGGAAGGCGGCGCAAAGCCAACCAGTGAATTCCCGAGCCATTTTATGAACCATAGTGTACGTGCGGCGGCGACCGGCGGTGAATGCCGGGTCATTTATCATGCACACCCGGCAAATCTGATTGCCATGACCTACTTTGTGCCGCTTACTGCGCGTGATTTTTCCCGTATCCTCTGGAAGTCTGCCACAGAATGTCCCGTCGTGTTCCCGGGCGGTGTGGGGGTGGTCCCGTGGATGGTCCCTGGTGGTGCGGAGATCGCGCTGGCGACGAGTGAACTGATGAAATCATACGACGCGGCAGTTTGGGCGCATCACGGATTATTCTGCTCAGGTCCAGATTTCGATACGACATTTGGTCTGATGCACACCATCGAAAAAGCCGCACAGATTTATGTGCTGGCAATGTCGGCAAGCGGCGGGAAGCTGCTTCAAACAATCTCTGATGATGGGTTGCGCGCGATTGCCCGCGATTTTGGCGTGACGATCCGGGAGGAATTTCTGGAATAAGACCTCTGGATTTTTCTGGGGTGATGTGGT
>CALWKP010000239.1 GCA_944381295.1 uncultured Clostridia bacterium
GGGTAAAACGCTCCTCCATATGTTCCATTAGGTATTTTGCAACCGCTTTAGCTAATTTCGCCTGAGCCGGCAACAAGATTGGATGGTTTGCGCTTGCTGTTCCATCGTGGATTTCGTATACGCTCAATCCGCAGCGGCGGCGGCACGGGCATCGGGAAAGCCGGTTGACGAGATATACAGAAAAGCGTACGGAAAACTCGCGGAAACCGGCAATATGCAGAAAATGCAAGAAAAGTAATTTTAACTTGCATTTTCTGGCTGCATATATTAGAATAGTAAAGGTTTGAATTCAAATTATGCAGTATTATTGTAGGGAGATGCTCAAATGGACTACCAATCGATGTCAAAACCGGAGCTGCTCAAAGAGAAAGAAAAGCTCCAGGAGGCGTACGACGCATTCAAGGCGCAAGGTCTGAAACTGAACATGGCTCGCGGAAAGCCAAGTTTACAGCAATTGGATCTTTCCATGAAAATGCTGGATGAATTGACATCCACATCCGATATGCTGGCTTCGACCGGGGATGACTGCCGTAACTATGGCATGCCCGACGGTTTGCCCGAAATGAGGGCGTTATTTGCTGCGATGATGGGAGTGAGCCCGTCGAATGTAATTGTTGGCGGCAATTCCAGCCTGAACATGATGTTTGATTTTATCTCCTGCGCAATGACGCATGGGTTTAAAGGGGAGCTTCCCTGGGCAAAACAGGGACCAATCAAGTTCCTTTGCCCGTCGCCCGGTTATGACAGGCATTTCAGTGTTACGGAGTATTTCGGGATCGAGATGATCACGATTCCGATGAAGAGTTACGGCCCGGATATGGATATCGTGGAGGCACTGGTAAGCTCAGACGAGAGGATCAAAGGGATCTGGTGTGTGCCGAAGTATTCCAACCCGCAGGGACTTACGTATAGCGACCAGACGGTACGCCGCTTCGCTTCCCTGAAACCCCGTGCAAAAGATTTCAAGATCATGTGGGATAATGCCTACTGTGTACATGATTTGACAGATACGCCGGATCAGCTTCTGAACTTCTATGAAGAGTGTGAGAAGGCCGGAAACCTCGACCTGCCGGTAATTTTTGCATCTACATCGAAAGTGACGTTCCCAGGAGCAGGTGTTGCAGCAATGGCAGCGGGACCGGATACTCTTTCGGTGTTCCGGGAACATCTGTCGTTCCAGACCATTGGTCCGGATAAGCTCAATCAGCTGCGTCATATCAATTTCTTTAAGGATATCGGCGGTATCCGTGAACAGATGAAGCGCCACAGAGCGATTCTGGAACCGAAATTCCAGCTGGTCAACCGCATGCTGGAAGAAAAACTGGGCGGTTTGGGAGTAGCCACCTGGACAAAGCCAAACGGCGGTTATTTTGTGAGTGTGGATGTCTGCGAAGGGTGCGCAAAACGTGTGGTATCCCTTTGTAAGGAAGCAGGGGTTGTGCTGACAAATGCGGGCGCAACTTATCCGTATGGGAAAGATCCAAAAGATTCCAACATCCGTTTGGCGCCGACGTTCCCGCCGCTTTCGGAATTGGAACAGGCGATGGAGTTATTCTGCATCAGCATAAAATTGGCAGCTGCTGAGAAATTTTTGGCGGAAAATCAGGAAAATTAAGGGCAGATCGCTTGAATTTCAGGTTTTAAGATTGACTTTTGCCTGCTAAAACAATATAATTATTTTTGTTTGTAACCCTCAGTAAGAGCAGATGGCATAGGCCATTCTGCTCTTATCGTTCGTAACAGGCAATACTGCAATTGGAGGATTATCATGAAGCGAGTAGGAAAACCAGTGTTTTTCATCGTCGCCGCAGTAATCCTGTTTTTGACGTATACCAGTATCTTTGGCATACACGTCCAGAACGGGGATAATACTGTCACCTACATTAAAGGTGCCGGCGATATCAGGTGGGGAATCGACATTCGGGGAGGCGTAGAAGCGACCTTTACTCCCGATATGGACACGAAAGCGACAAAAGAGCAGATCGATTCGGCGGAAGCAACGATCGCACTGCGTCTGGTCGGGAACAATATTACAGACTACGAACTGTATAAGGATTACGATAACGACCGTATTATCGTACGATTCCCGTGGAAGAACGATGAAAAAGATTTCAACCCGGAGGAGGCCATCAACGAATTGGCGGCCACAGCTTTGCTGACGTTCCGTGAGGGAGCGGAATACGAAACAACCGAAACCGGTTCGGACGGTTCTATCGTATATCGCACGCCGACAGGGACTACCGCAGAGAACATTATACTTCAGGGTGACGATATTGTAAATGCGTCACCTGTCGTCTATCAGGACCCGGAAACAAACCAGGTGGAATATCTTGTTTCCCTGGAATTCAGTGATGAGGCTACCCAGAAATTTGCGGAAGCAACAGAAGAGTTGGTCGGCAAGACGATTTCGATCTGGATGGATGACGTTATGATCTCCGCACCGGTGGTCAATGAAGCGATCACCGACGGGAAATGCACGATTGAAGGTAATTTCACCGCCAGCAGCGCTTCTGATCTTGCCAATAAAATCCGTGCGGGCGCACTGCCGTTCAAACTGAAAACCACAAACTTCAGTACCATCAGCCCGTCTCTTGGAGAATCTTCCCTGAGTGCAATGACTCTGGCCGGAATTATTGCATTTGCGTTGGTGGCTGTGTTTATGATTCTGGTTTACAGGTTGCCCGGATTTGTTGCAGTAATTGCTTTGCTTGGACAAGTTGCGGTATCCTTTATTGCGATTTCCGGCTACTTACCGTTTGTCAATAGCTTTACAATGACCCTGCCCGGTATCGCCGGTATTATCCTGTCGATCGGTATGGGTGTGGATGCGAATATTATTACAGCAACCAGGATCAAGGAAGAACTTTGGGCTGGAAAAACGCTTGACGGAGCAATTGTCAAGGGTGACGAAAACAGCTTCTGGGCGATTTTTGACGGGAACATCACGACCATTATCGTATCGCTGATCCTGATGGGGGTATTTGGCCCGTCCAACATCCTTTCCATGCTGTTTGGCCCATCCACAACAGGTTCGATTTATTCCTTTGGCTATACGTTGCTGGTGGGTAACATCGGCAACTTCGTCATGGGTGTCGGCGCATCCCGGTTGATGACCAAATCCTTGTCCAGCTTTAAGGGTCTGCGCAATAAATGGTTATATGGGGGGCCTGCAGCATGAAAACTTATCATATCAAATTTTTTGATCACAGGAAAATTTATATTGGAATTTCCTTGGCAGTCATGCTGATTGGGCTGATTTTTAACGTGGCCTTTGGAACGCAGCTGGATATCCAGTTCCGCGGCGGTGCAATTATCCGTTATTCTTACAGTGGAACGATCGATCAGGAAGATGTTCAGCGTATTGTGGAATCCGGAGTGGACAAAGTTGTAACGGCAACAGTCAGCCAAAGTATGGCAGGCGATGATACCAGTACGTTGTCACTGAGCTTTGCAGGGTCAGAAGCTCTTACTCTGGAAGAACAGTCTGCCATTGAAGAAAGCCTTTTGGCCGAATATCCGGACGCTGGCTTTAATGTTGTGGAATCCAGTTCCATCGACCCCACGATGGGTCAGGAATTTTTCCTCAAATGTATGGTTTCGATTTTGCTGGCAGCGATCCTGTTGGTAATTTATATTGCGTTCCGGTTTAAGAAGATCGGCGGTATGTCGGCAGGACTTTTTGCAGTGCTGACTCTGTTTCATGACTGTATCATGGTGTATTTCACCTTTATCATCTTCCGCATCCCGATCAATGATAGCTTTATTGCAGTTGTTCTGACAATTCTGGGGTATTCTCTGAATGGTACGATTATTATTTATGACCGTATCCGTGAAAACCG
>CALWKP010000240.1 GCA_944381295.1 uncultured Clostridia bacterium
AGCACCTGCCATCACGACAATTGGGTTCGGTTTCCAAATTCGCAGCACCACAAATGCCAATAAAAAAATCCCAACCGATACAAAATTCACACTGGACAGCGACTGCGGAAGTTGGCTGGACGAAAAAAACGAGAGGAATAAGATCGACAGCCCTGCGGAAGCGATCATTGCTACAACAGCGGGACGCAAGCCTGTCAAGATTCCTTGCATCACCGTCAAGCTGCGATATTTATAATAAAGCCACGCCAAGGTCATCACAATGACGCACGACGGAAACACACAGCCAATCGTCGCTACAATTGCTCCGAAAGGTCCCGCTACCTGGGTCCCCACAAAAGTCGCGGAATTGATCGCAATCGGTCCCGGCGTCATTTCCGCAATTGTAATGATATCTGCAAATTGGGTCATCGTCAGCCAACCGTGAAGATCAACCACTTGATGCTGAATCAGCGGCATAGCAGCATAGCCGCCTCCGATACTGAACAATCCTATTTGAAAGAAACTCCAAAACAATTCCAGATAAATCACGATTGTTCCAGCCCCTTTCCTTTTTTGGATTTCCAGATAGATTCTATCGCTCCAATTGCGCCGCATACCAAAATAATCCAGATGACATTGATATGAAAAAACCAAGTCGCGGCAAATGCAGCCAACATCACTGCCAACGGAACCCATCGGAACGGTTTGAGCACATTTTTGGCCATCGTAACCACTACATCGCAGATTACCGCGGCAACACCTGCCTGCATCCCTAACATGACCATGTTGACCCATACATTATCCCGAAAAGCATCATAACAAAGAGAAATGACCGAAATAATGATTAACGGTGGAAGCACTGCACCTAACACCGTCAGAATAGCCCCCAGGATACCTGCGACATGATACCCGATCAGAATGGAAGCATTCACTGCAATTGCTCCCGGAGAAGATTGGGCAATTGCGGTAAAATCCATCATTTCTTTTTCATCGATCCAATGCAGTTTCTCAACAAATTTTTTCCTCATCAGCGGAATAATGACAAATCCTCCGCCAAAGGTAAACGCACTCAGCTGCAAAGTTGAAAAAAACAGTTGCAAATAAGGCTTTCGCGCTTTCTCTTCGGATGTTGCTTTCATAAAGATCCTCCCTCGGTATGGAATTCCTTCTTTTTTACTATATCACTTGACGGAGAAATATGGAAATACTATTATTTAATAGAAATCATAGCTAAAAGGTTATATCTCGTTTCAGCAGGAGGGATTTCATGACATTCCGTCATATCAAAGTTTTTCTGGCTGTTTGTGAAAACGATTTTAATGTGACTCAGGCAGCCTTACAATTGCGAATTTCTCAGCCATCCGTAAGCGTAGCGCTTCAAGAACTCGAAAAAGAATATGATACTCCTTTGTTCGACCGTCTTGGGCGGAAATTGTTCCTTACACAAGCAGGCCGGGAATTCTGGCAATATGCCCGCCGCCTCGAAGGGATTCTGGATGACTTGGAGAAAAATCTGCATCACCCTCAAAATTTCCTGCGTATTGGGGGCAGTATCACCATAGGTTCTCGGTTTCTCCCGGGTTATTTAGAAAAATTCCGGCAACAATATCCTGATACCGAGGCGAAGGTACGGATTGCGCCCTCTGAACAACTTGAAGAAATGATTTTGAAAAGCGAGTTGGACTTAGCTCTTCTGGAACGTCCGGCAAAATCTCCTATGCTGTTCCGAGAACCCTATCGGGAAGATTCTTTATGGGTCATCGCACCCAATAACGGAAATTACTCTCCCGGTCAAGGACTGACAAAAGAATCGCTGCAAAAAGAACGGCTCTTACTGCGTGAAAAAGGCAGCGGGTCCAGGGATTTGATTGACAAGATTACCCAGGATGCCGGAATTGTACTCTCCCCTATCTGGGAAGGGATCAGCGCAGAAGCGCTGTTAAACGGCGTCAAAAAAGGATTTGGTATTTCTATTCTGCCGGAATGTCTGGTACAGGAAGCAATCCGCTCCGGAGAGGTCGTCCCGCTCAAAATAGAGGGGATTCAGTTCGTACGTACCTTTGACCTGGTCTATCACAAAGATAAACTTCTTACTCCACGGATGGAAGCCTTCCTCGATCTATGCCGTACCTTTGAAAACGTCGCGGAGCAATAACGTTATTATTTCCTTTAAACAAGTTCCGTCCTGTGGAGAACCCGTTATCTTTTCCCCGAATTATCTAAAGACTTTCTCCTGTCTTATTTCACGGAACTATCTGATAAAAAAAGCTTATCCAGATGCAAAGGATGTATCCGGATAAGCTTTTCTTTTCTCGATAAGGTATCTCGCTGTTTCCCAATATTGGCAATGCTTCCGCCTTACGGGAGTTTGTTCAGACTCTCCGCCGGTTAGCGGGGGCCTTTCCTCCACTCTGCTATGCCGGCGGGCAGTGGTCAAGGCTTTAGCCTTGCGGTTAGCGGGGGCCTTTCCTCCACTCTGCTATGCCGGCGGGCAATGGTCAAGGTTTTAGTCTTGCGGTTAGCGGGGGGCTTTTCTCCACTCTGCTGTGCCGGCGGGCAGTGGTCAAGGCTTTAGCCTTGCGGGCAATGGTCAAGGCTAAAGCCTTGTTTAGCCTTGGAACTTTTCTACGGCGTCTGCTGCGCCGTTGAGCCACTGGCCTTCCACCAGCTCGATCAGCCCCGCATCGCAGTTCTTCGCAACATCCGGGTCGATCGGTACACGCGCAAGTACTTCCAGCCCGTAATTTGCCGCGGTCTGTTCCACATGGCTTTCCCCAAATACCGCGATTTCTTTCCCGCAATCCGGGCATTTTACATAGCTCATATTCTCAACAATCCCTACGATCGGGATATTCATCATCTTCGCCATGTTCACCGCTTTGCCTACAATCATCGATACCAGTTCCTGTGGCGATGTTACAATAATAATCCCATCCAACGGAATCGACTGAAATACTGTCAGCGGTACGTCGCCTGTTCCCGGAGGCATGTCCACAAACATATAATCTACATCCGTCCAGATCACGTCTGTCCAGAATTGTTTCACTGTTCCACCAAGAATCGGTCCACGCCAAATCACCGGAGCTTCTTCATCTTCCAGCAACAGGTTGATCGACATGACATCAATCCCTGTCTTGGTACGTACCGGCAGTAACCCGAATTCACTGCCCATCGCCTTTTCCTTCAGTCCGAACACCTTCGGCACCGATGGGCCGGTAATATCTGCATCCAATACCGCTGTATGATATCCGCGACGGTTCAGCAGAACTGCCATCATGGACGTGACCAGCGATTTTCCTACGCCGCCTTTTCCACTTACTACGCCGATTACTTTCTTAATACTGCTCAACTGGTTCGGCTTTTCCAGCATATCTTTCGGGTCTACCTTGCGAGATTCGCAATCCGCCTGGCATGACCCGCAGTCATGATTACATGCTTCACTCATTTCCATACATTCCCTTCTTTAGCAGTCCTTTCGCCCTTTTAGGCTTCTGCCAATAACCTTATCATAATAGATAGGTTCTCATTTGTCAATGAAAGTATACAAATTCACTCTATTTTATTTCAATCTCTCTGATCTCTTCCTACTGCTTACCAAAATTCTGCCTTTAGGCTGCGCAAATACAAGCCCCCAATCGCCTCCATTGGGTCTTGCCCTTTACTGATAAAAGAATCTACCGCTTTACAAATCGGCAAATCCACTTCATATTTTTCCCCCAATTTCAACAGCGCAGTCGTTGTTGGAACCCCTTCCGCGAGCTTTTCATAGGGTTCCCCTTTGACCCTTAGTTCCCCAAACATCCGGTTATGACTATATGGTGAAAAGACTGTCGCCTGGTAATCCCCCAGATGAGCCAATCCGTAAGCGCTCAGCTCACTGCCACCCATCGCCACAATCAATCGCGCGATTTCTCTGGTCCCGCGCGACATTAACGCACCTTTCAGTGCCGTCATATTCAATCCATCCAGTACGCCTGCCGCTATTCCGATCACGTTCTTCGACGCCGCTCCAATTTCGTTCCCAATCAGGTCGTTTCCATAATAGAACCGGATCAAATCGCTGGCAAATGCTTCCACCAGCTCTTTCTTGACATCTTCCCACAGGCTGTCGATCACCATACAATTGGGAATCCCCTGTAAAAAATCCTGCACATGCCCTGGTCCAACCCAAATGGCAGTCTTTACTTCCGGTGCGTACTCCGCCACGATCTCTGTCAGCCTCAGCCCCGTTCCGGACTCAATCCCTTTCATACACAGCACCAGGGTTTTCCCTTCCAGGCCTAAGCTGGATAATCCTGCCATCAAGTTTCTCAGACTTTGGGAACTAATGGAAATTACCAAAATCTCCCCAAATTCCACAGTCTCCGATAAATCACTTGTCAGTCCAATTTCTCCATCCAGACTGAGCAAATCATTTTGCCGTGTCTCACGCAGGCGCGCCATATTCGCTGAACCTGCCCGTCCATACAGCAGCACCTCATGTCCGCAGCGATTTAAATACCACGCAAGGAAACTTCCCCATCTTCCACAGCCAATCACGCTTATTTTCATGAAGCTCCTCCTTTCCTATCAAGCAAAGCAGATGCCTTGCTCATTGCCATCCGAAAAAGTTTCGCCCACCTTTTCAAAGGCGGCGGGAGTCCAGAGGGCAGCGCCCTCGGCCGC
>CALWKP010000241.1 GCA_944381295.1 uncultured Clostridia bacterium
GTGCCCGAGCACATCCTCTTTTCTCTTATTAAATCACAAAAAGGGAAGAGTATCAAGACCCCTTCCCTTTTCCCGTCTTCACTTATTATATTGTGTATTGATTTTGAGCGCCCTAAGCACGTCAACAGTTGTAAGTATTTTTTCTGCCGATTGCTGGATCTCGTCCAGTTTTTGCAGCTTGATTCCAAAATTTTTCTGTGCTTCATAAATCGGCTGTATCCGTGATTCTGTCACGCCTGTAACAGCTTGATCGATCTTTCCTGCAAGCTGTGCCACTGAATCTAACGCTGCTTTTTGCTTTGCGGATTCCTGTTTCAGCACGACAATATCCTTTAATCCAGCTGTCAGTGATTGCTCTATTCCGGAAAGTCCCTGTTTCAGGGAAACTTGTCCCTGCTTCAACAAAGCATCTTCCTGTTTTTCCGCTGCTTGTCCCTGCTTGAGCTGACCGATATCCTGTAACGCAGCCGAAACATCCTGACGGACAGATAACAGATTTTGCTTTTGTTCCGCCATCGCCTGGCTCACCGAAGAAACATCCTGTTTGACCCCAAACACCCCACGCCCTACGGCGACAACTTCCTGACGGCTTTCCGCCTGCGCCTGTTTCAGCGCAGACAACTCCTGACGCAGTTCCTGATGGTATTGTTCCACGATCTGTAACTTCTGAGAGATTTCTCCCTGTTCTTTTTTCTGAATGGCCAAATCCTGTTTCAATCCCTGTACGCCTTGCTTTGCTTCCGACAGCATTTGTTTGCTCTCTGTAATGATTTCCCGTGTTTCCACCACTTCCCGATGGACTACGGAAACCTCCTGTTTTGCCGCGTTCAGATCTTGCTTTATTCTAGAAATATCTTGCCGGATGACTTCCAGTTTTCGATCCATCATTGCTTCGATTGCCTGTAACAAAGAACTTTCACTCAATTCATTCGCCTCCCTCAGGTTATTATAAACGGTTCTCCTTCTGCTTGCAAGCATGATGGAAAGAAAACTTTTTTGTAATGTATAACCTTCCGAAAACTGGGCATACTCCATTCGAGGTGAAACAAGATGGATCTCTTATTTTTGCTGGAATCGGACAGCGATGCCAGAGAATACTTTAAATCTCTTCCTCTGGATACTCAATTAGCAATCTACCGGAACCCTTCCCTGGTACACACGACCGACGATCTGCGGAAATTTGCCGATACCTTGTTCCACGCCGGAGGTATCATCCCTTACCAATTCTGACATCTTACAAGATTTTTACCGTTCCTTATCAGTTTTTTTGAATTGTGTTCAAACTGTGTACACATTCTCACCGTATTCTTTTTTTGTAGCCGGGAGGTATTCCAAGAAATATTTGATCGATCAAATCCTTAATAGTTTAGGTTTTCTTTTTCATTACCTTTTTCTTTTCCCCGAAGCGCGGTAATCTCCGCGCTTCCTTTCTTTACCTCGCAGAAATTATTGTCTTCTTTAAATTTTCTCGCAGATTTTGTGAAAACTCCTCTTAAATCCCCCGGCTGGGAGCGTTGCAGAATAAAAATCTGCAGCGCTCCCTTTTTTGTACAGGAACTCTCTGTTCTTGCCGTTCAGCACAGTAAAACCGTGATCTCTTCCGATCCTATCCGGTTCGATATCAGCAACGCTTGGATCCGTTCCTTCTGGTCCGCCGGACTGCTCCAAGCCAACCCGCATCCTGCACTCATTTCCCTTGGGGCAGAAATCAGTTTTCCCGGTAAACCATCCCTTTTCGCGATGGTTTCCATTTTTAACGCCGCCGCGGTCGTATGAAATGTCACAACGACCCGTTCTTCCTTTTTTCTAGGCATTTGTTTTCCCTTTCACGCCTCTTTTTCTTGTTTGCAGTGTACCGCCGCAATCACAAACAAAAGCAGGATCATCACAACTGTAACGATCCGTCCTCCTGCCGTGGTGCCTTCCGCTGAGGATGCCAACTGAAAATTATGTGCAAATGCCCCGCCTACCAGCATTCCCAAAACATTTACCGCCGCATCCGAAGAACCCTGCCCTGTCAGCACTAACTGACGCAGCGGACATCCTCCTGCAAGGGTAGCGGCGAACCCCACAACATACATTCCCAGGATATTCCAGATCCATTCCGTATGCGCTACCGGCTGCCCTTCCATCGTCAATTGGAACTGTCCGGATGCGATATTGTAAATCAGCATCACTGCAAAAACCCCTAAAATTGTCAGAAACATGGAAATATCCCGTGTGAAAATCGCATTGCGGAATGAACCTGCAAAACACATCCTGCTCACCTGTGCGGCTGCGCCAAAAACGAGTGCGCAGCCTAACGCGATCAGGATCGGAGCATGTTGGCTTCCCGGACCTTCCTGTGACATTGCAAACAATCCTGTTGCCACAGAGACTATCAGTGCTGCCGCCAATACAATGGTAAAAGCTGCGCCGGATACCGGACGGGTCTCATAGCTCCTTCCCAAAGTATATCCTTTCTTTAAGAAAAATGCTCCTGTGGCGATCCCCGCTAAAAATCCGATCAACGCTATATACGCATTCAAATCTCCGCCGGCCATTCTCAGAATCATCCGTAACGGACAGCCTAAAAACACAAGTGCGCCTATCATCGTCATCATGCCTAGGAAAAACCGGATCATCGGAGAAGAGCCTGCTGTGGATTTATACTCTTTTCTTGCCAAAGACATGACCAGAGAGCCTCCGATGATACCGACGATCTCCGGACGGAAATACTGCACTGTTACGGTCTGATGCAGCTTCATTGAGCCAGCGATGTCCCGAATAAAACAGGCAATACAGAGCGCCATATTTTTCGGGTTCCCGAAAATCGCCAACGTCATTGCCATTAATCCGCCTATTACGCCTAAAATCAGCAATCCTTTTTTCCCTTCGAAAACTTTCATGTTCATCCCTCTTCTTCTGATATTTTTATTGTGCTGTTTTTAAAGATCCTAGCAGTCTTTCTACCCCTCCTTTCCTTCTTTCTTCTCTGCCATGGCCAGACTGTTCTGCGCTCGCTTCGGAGATCATCATTTATCCGATTTCCTTTGCCATCTCCCAAATAGCTTGTATCGCTATTTGCACCTCTGCTTCTGTATTAAACGGGGAAAACGAAAACCGCACCATTCCCTGCTGTACTGTTCCAAAGCTTTCATGGACGAAAGGCGCGCAATGCGCCCCGGCCCGGGTACAGATCCCCCACCGTTCATAGAGTTCATCGGAAATTGCTCCGGCATCCTCTTGCGCAAGATTCAGCGATAAGATGGCGCCGCGTTCTTTCTGTTCCCAATCTCCATAAATGCGCACCTGAGGTATCTTCCTCACACCCTCATATAACATTTCCGCTAACTTTTGTTCTCTCCGGCGCAAATTTTCGATACCGTTATCCTTTATAAAAGATAACGAGGACGACAAACCAGCAATTCCGTGGACATTCAATGTTCCTGCCTCCAACACCGCAGGCATTTCCTGCGGATGCGTTTTGGAAAAACTATGGACCCCACTTCCTCCACATTTGAACGGGCTCAGCGCAATACCAGTTGCAATACACACCCCTCCGGTTCCCTGCGGTCCCATGAGCCCTTTATGTCCTGTAAAGCACAATGCAGAAATATGGTCCTTTTCCATATCGATTGCAAAACTTCCGGCAGACTGTGCTGTGTCTAACACAAACAATATTCCATGTACTTTACAGAAGGTTCCTACTTACCGGATCTCTATCCGGTTCCCTGTTA
>CALWKP010000242.1 GCA_944381295.1 uncultured Clostridia bacterium
TTATATCCAGAGCCCTGCGAAAATTGGGGTGGTAAAGCTCAGCGACACGGATGTTTGCCTGATCGACAGCGGAAATGATAAGGATGCCGGCCGGAAGGTCCGGCAGCTTCTGGAGGTCAATGGCTGGCATTTGACGGCTATCTACAATACCCACTCCAATGCCGATCATATCGGCGGCAACAAATATCTTCAGGGACAGACCGGCTGCAAAATCTATGCACCGGAAATCGAATACGCTTTTACCAGGCATCCGGTATTGGAGCCGTCGTTTCTGTATGGAGGGTATCCCTGCAAGGAGCTGCGCCACAAATTCCTCATGGCGCAGGAAAGTGCGCCGGTACCTCTGACAAAAGAAGTGCTGCCAGAAGGCTTTGAGATGATCGAGCTTCCGGGCCATTTCTTTGGTATGGTGGGATTCCGTACACCGGACGGCGTTGTTTATTTGGCAGATTGCCTGTCCAGCAAGGAAACTCTGGATAAATACCAGATCGGTTTTGTTTATGATGTGCCCGCTTACCTCAAAACCCTGGAAATGGTGAAAGCGATGCAGGCGGAGATGTTTGTTCCGGCCCACGCAGAAGCTTCGGAAGAAATCGCGCCCTTAGCACAGGCGAATATCGACAAGGTGGCGGAGATCGCAGGAAAAATCCTTGAGCTCTGCCGGGAGCCGCTCTGCTTTGAAATTATCCTGAAAAAGCTTTTTGACGAATATGGATTGGCCATGAATTTTGAGCAATATGTCCTGGTGGGCAGTACGGTCCGCTCGTATTTGTCATGGCTGAAGGATACGGGAAAGCTGAATGCGTGTTTCGATCAGAACCTCCTGCTCTGGGAACGCCGGTAAGCCCAAGACGATCCCTTGTGGAATCAGGAGAAAAGAGGCTTTTATGCTTATGACCGGTGCCGGTACGAATGGTCGCAGCAACCATTTCCGGCAGTTTGTTTGGCAGAAAATACAGCGGCAGAGGGATCATACGGGGCGTTGTTCTGCTCGTCCGGCAGGGCGGCCAAACTTTCTGGACTTGCACTCACACGGCAGAGCCTTTGGAACAGTACTCTTATTCAAAGCACTGGGAAAGCTTAAGAATACAGAAAAGAGGATCCCGTTGTTTAATCATTTCGCTTCTGATCTTGCGCCGGCAATCATTGCGCGTACATTCTCTATTGGGGTGCCGCCTTCCAGAAAATCAGAGGCGGCAAAAATATAATGGCCGCCTGATTTTCCGACCCGCATTTGTTCCGCCGCTTTACAAAAGATTTCCTGAGGGGCGGCGGATTTTAGATATTCTACTTGGTCAAAGGTGCCAACCAGGACCATCTGATCCCCGAAAAAATATTTTGCTTCCAGGAGGTCATTATCACCGCGGGGCGGCTCAGCGACAGTTTCCCAACAAGTGATCCCCAACTTTCTGTAGGAATCATACAGTTGTTTCGCACATCCACAGTTGTGGTAAACAGTTGGTTTTCCAGCTTTCTGCAAGGGTTCTAAAGCTGCTTTTTCATATTTTAAGATGTGCTTGTCAAACAGCCGGCTCCCCAACATGGCACCATTTGCGATATTCCCGCCGATCCCAACAGCGTCGAAGCAGCTCTCTGCAAAGACTTCGTTGCTTTGAGCAATCAATTTGGCAAACAAAGACATATAGGCATCATAATAATCCGGTTCGCAGAGGGAATCCATCATCATATCCTTAACATCGAAAAATTCAGAAACCAAATTATATACCCCGCCTGCGGACCATGGGCAACTGATCCCGTCATTCCCAATAACTTTTTTAGAGATGACAGAGCCTTGTAAAATACGTTGTCGATCGTCTAGGTCCATAGGGGGAACGTATTTGGAAAAGGCTTCAAAATCTGCATCATTTTTGATTGGGTATTCTACAACAGAAAAGGAAGCGCCGGCAATCAGATTTTTTTGATAAGGCGTGGCCGCAACCTTCCGTAAAATCCGGATCGGCGTTTTAATGGATGTCACCTGGTAATAAAAACCCCCGTCCATGTAGGAGTCACAGGATAACTCCCAATTCGGATAACTTTTCCGCATGAAATGAGGGACGCCGTAGTCTTTTTCACGGGCCATAAAGTCAAATCCCAGAGAACGGGCACAGGCAACGCCATCAGTCAAACGACTGGTGTGTTCCTTTTTAAAAAAATAGGAGAGGAAATCCTCCTGGACAAAAGGGCTGATGGGAACTTGATCAGGGATACCACTGTTCAGTACACAAAGAAGCCGTTCACGTGATGTCATCATGGTTCCTCCATTTGCTTTTTAAGAGTTACATTCGTTTACTGCCTCAAACATAGCGACAATATTTTGCGGTGGTACATTTGCGAGAATGTTATGCACTTGCTGGAATACAAATCCTCCTCCTGAATGGAAAATCCGGATATTTTGCCTGACATGATTACGGATTTCGTCTGGTGACCCGTTAGTCAGATAATAACTGGTATCGCATCCGCCTCCCCAAAAGGTGATGGCATTTCCGAACTCCTGCTTGAGTTTTTGCGGTTCCATCCCGTTACAGCTGATTTGGACCGGATTGATCGCATCAATGCCTAAATCAATCAAAAAAGGTAAAAATGAAGCAATGCTTCCGCAGCAATGCATACAGATTTTGATATGCGGATAATGGTTTTTCACATAATCGATCAGGATTTTATATCGCGGCAGGAAGAATTCCTGAAACATGTTCGGGGAAAGCAAAGGGCCGGTTTGCATGCCAAGGTCGTCTCCGACGAGACCGAGAACATCGATATATGGTCCGACTGCTTGAAGATAGAGAGCCAGCGTATGAAGGTGTATGGAAAGAAGGGCATCGTAAAGGCGGTGCATGGCGTTTGGATTTAAGGCCAGGTTCATCATAAGATTATCCATACGGTATAGATAAGCAGAGGGTTCGAAAAGCTTCCCGCCAAAATTTGCATAGATAGCCCGCGAAGTAGATAGGCGCAGCTGCCTTGCTTCATTCGCTCGCTGTTTTAAGCCTTCCTCATCAAATCCTAACGGTGCGGGAGGCTTTGTGACGTACCCCCAAAGAAATTCTCCCATATATTCAGAAAGGTCATCAAATTCCTGCCGGTCACTGTCGGCAAAAGGGTAATAGCATTGTTCAAAATACAGGCATCCCTTTTTCTGGATCCCTAACAGAGCCCCCTTTTTGGAATAAATTTCGTAGTCACCATTTTTGTTCTTCTGAATTTGGATATGTTTGGGGATTTTGCAGGGAGTTCCATCGTGAAGTTCCCAATCCTGCCAATAATCGGGGTAATAACAATATTCACATCCTAATTGGAAAACGTCTATACCAAATAGATCCAAAACGTCACTTTCTACAATTGCCAGCTGTTGGATGACATCGTAGATATACAAAGGAGATGAGGGGAGCCCTAAATATTTACGGAGCCGTTGATAGGCTTGGACACTGATTCCACTGGAGCTATGGCCATTAAAATCGACAGGGATCTGATCCGGCTGCTTATGTTCCAATGCAGCCATCACACGTTCTTTTGAAGTCATACAAATACACCCCGGCAATATTTTTTAAGAGAACAGAGGCAGGTTATCAACAAACCTGCCTCTGTTCTGTATAAGATAGGTTGTCAAAGAACAGAAACTTCCTGTTATGCGGCCTTATTCACCCCATTCTTGTTTGGCGACTTCATTAAGGCGTGTGAACATTTCGGTTGGATCTTTGCCGCCGATAATTCCTTGCGTGGCTTTATTGAATTCATTACCGATATTGGTGCCAAGAGGATTATCCCACGGAATAAAAGGATAAGAAGTCCCGGCCAAAGCCTCATTCATTTCATAGGCAACTTCGCTGACCTTGGTTTTATCAATGTCGATATTTATGCAGCACAGGAGCTGTCCATATTCGCCCAATTCTTTCTGACGTTCTTTTGTGAACAGGAACTCTACAAACAATTCGGAGGCCTCCAGAGATTTTGTATTGCTTCCGATC
>CALWKP010000243.1 GCA_944381295.1 uncultured Clostridia bacterium
AAATCAAAGATTTCCGAGGCCTGAGAGAACATTGTTCCACTGCCGGAAAACGATGATCGTTTTCCGGTAAGAGGTTGTAAGCCTGGCGGCTTGTTGATGTGGTATGATAAGATAACGTTGGAAAAGGGGATGATGAAATGTTAGCATATTGTTATGAAAGACCAGGAGAATTCCGGCTGGTAGAGAAGGTAAAGCCGGTGCTGGAACGAGATGACGACGCTATTGTGAGGGTAACTCTTGCAAGCATCTGTACCAGCGACTTACATATCAAGCATGGTTCTGTTCCCAGAGCAGTACCGGGAATCACTGTTGGCCATGAAATGGTCGGTGTCGTAGAATCAGTGGGGCCTAATGTAACGAAAGTAAGACCCGGTGATCGAGTAACTGTCAACGTGGAGACGTTTTGTGGGGAATGTTTTTTCTGCAAACATGGATATGTCAATAATTGTGCAGACCCCGATGGAGGATGGGCGTTAGGCTGTCGGATCGATGGAGGACAAGCAGAATACGTTCGGGTGCCGCATGCAAACCAGGGACTGGACCGGATTCCGGAAGGAGTCACAGACGAACAGGCTTTGTTTACGGGAGATATCTTAGCCACAGGTTTTTGGGCATCACGCATTTCGGATATTACGGAAGAAGATACTGTGTTGATTTTAGGAGCTGGTCCCACAGGATTATGTACATTGCTCTGCGTCCTTCTCAAACATCCAGAACGCGTGATTGTTTGCGAGCCAGACCGGCAGAGGCGGGAATTTGTTCAGGAACATTATCCAGACGTACTGGTGATTGACCCGATGCAGGATGATGTTGTAAACTTTGTGCGAAAAAACAGCAGGTACGGTGGAGCTGACCGGGTTTTAGAAGTTGCCGGTACACCGGAAAGTTTCCGCAGTGCTTGGGAATGTGCGCGGCCAAATGCGATTGTGACGATTGTAGCGCTGTATGAGCAAGCGCAAATTCTGCCGCTTCCAGAGATGTATGGGAAGAATCTGATATTCCAAACAGGCGGAGTAGATGGATGCGATTGTGCAGAAATACTTCGTTTGATTGCGGAAGGAAAATTGGATACAACACCGTTCATCACGCATACTTTTGCACTGAAAGACGTAGAAAAAGCATATCAGTTATTTGAGAAAAGGATGGATGGAGTCATTAAAGTAGCGCTTCGTATGGGAGAAAAATAGACGTGTCTTTGTGACAAGGTTACGGAACGATGAGACAGAAAGGGGTAACATAGACCCATTAAAAGACAAGGATGTGGAAATCATGGGATTATTGGATATGATAAAAGGACCAGATTTTGATAAACTGTTGGAACAGGCGAAGCAAGTTCCAAATGCATGGATTATAGATGTAAGGACAAGGGAAGAATATCAAAGCGGGCATGTCCCGGGAGCTAAAAACATTCCCTTGGATGAAATTTCCGGGTTTTCGGCAGGAAAAGAAACGCCGCTTTATTTGTATTGCCGCAGCGGAGCACGCAGCAGCAGGGCTTGCTCGGAATTGAAAGGCAAAGGATATCGTTCAGTGGTCAATATGGGAGGTATCCTTGCATATCATGGGCCGAAAGAGTAGTAAGTAAAGCTGTGTCAAAATGCAAAGTCTTCCTTGACTTATGGAGACTTCGTTTCTTTTGATGGATTTTATAGCAATACCGAAACGCTCCTGGATGTTCTACGGGATATCCAGGAGCGTTTCGGTATTCTTGCTTATAGGGAAAATAAATTCAGAGCAAATCCAGATCGGAAATGAGAATGTTGAGGCACTCTTCAGAATAGGCAATGCTTAATACAAGAGAATCTTTTTGTAGCAAGATACCGGTGGATACATCTGTCCCTTCAGAGATGATTTCTGAATATCCCAGTTCCACTAAAGATTCCACATAAGAGGACGATTCTTCACTGGAAATATCTTTCATAATGATTTCATAGCGTCCGCTGTCGGAATAGTCATAGATAGAATCGATCTTGCCATAAGTCGGAGCAGGCAATTCTTGTGTGAAACGATTTTCTGGCCAATCAGAAACAGATTCTGGTGCAACAAATTCTATGGAGTTGACAGAACTGGATGGAAAAATGTCTACATTAGAACATCCCAACAGAGAAAATGGGCATAAAAGGCATAACAGGATTAGAATAACAAAAGACGATTTTTTCATAATATCCTCTGCTTTTACTTTTTTCGATAATAACGGATGATCAAAACAAGGGCTATAAACAGGGCAGCAATGCCAAGAAGGAAAATAATGAGAGGGATTGGAAGAGGAGAGGAAGAAATGATCTGAATAGACGTCATACTGTCGGATTGTCCAATAATTTGTGGGGAAGGTTGCAAAGAATAAATCCATACAGTCAGAAGCAGAGAGACCAACGCGATAGCAATCGTACTGAAAATCCCCAAAATCATCCGGAATTTGCAGCGTTTACGGTCGATTCCCAATTGGGATTCCGCATCACGTGCAAAGTCTTCTGGTGGACCAAGCCGGTCGATCACTTGTTGTTCTGTTTCGCCATGTTCGGCAGCAGAAAGAAATATCTCTTCCAGATCACGAAGGATTTCGCTCTGTTGTTTTCGGGGAATCAAAAGTTTGTTTTTCACATTTTTAAGATATTGTTCTTTACTCATCATATTTCCTCCGATAAAATACAGCCATCAATAAATTTGTCCACACAAGAGGTGTATTCCTTCCAGAAAGCGATCAGTTCCGTCAGGAATTCACGGCCTTTTGCTGTGAGTGAGTAATATTTTTTGGAACCGCCGTTTGCCGCTGCGGGGACGATTCTACACTGAATCAAACCAGAGTTTTGCAGACGGTAAAGGATTGGGTAGATTGTCCCTTCTTTGGCAAAGCCCAAAACCGAAGCGCCAGTACGATTCAGTTCGGTGATAATTTCATAGCCATAAGTTTCTTTTTTTGCGATCAGACATAACAAGATCATTTCCAAAGAACCTTTTTTGAATTGCTGACAATAATTTCCCTCCATAAAGCAACTCCATTTCTTTGCTAATTAGCATTACTAAATAGATGTACTAAGTATAGCTTCTAAAACCAAATCTGTCAAGAACAAAAATGGGAGGAGAAAGGGAGTAAAACGGAGATTGTGGCAGCTAAAAGGCCGCCTGGTACCAGGCGGCCTTTATTCCATCATAACGGGGATCTCTAAGATTTTTTTGGATGAGTTCCACGATAATGGCTTATTTAGAAATAGCGCGATTACAATGGTCGATCAATTCAATGACCTGACTGCGACTCATTCCTAAAAAGGATTCTGCGGAACGAAGCGGAGAATTGATTGCCATTTGGCGGTTCATTTCAGCGGAGATTGCTTCGCTGGCGACACTGCTTTTTTCCCCGTCATCAAAGCTGTCTGGGGAAAGCAATCCGGCTGTTTTTTTGCAAAATTCTTGAATGATGGGAGCAGTCCGCGGGTCTGCAAGCAAGGCACCGATTGTAGTGTTTCGGTCGATTTTTAAAGGTGGGAATTTTTGTGTGGTAAACTCCAGAGAAATGCTTGCCCGGATGTCACGGCTGGAATGTGCGAGAAGAAGCTCATAGTTTCCTGGTGCGGCATACCAATCTCCAAGCTCTTCGTGATACCAGGAAAGACTTCTGGCATTGACTGTCAACTTAGCTGTTTTGGTTTTGCCAGGCTCCAGAGAAAGTTTGACAAATCCTTTCAATTCCTTTTCTGGACGTTCCGGGGTACCGGTACGGTCCGCGATATAAAGCTGTACGACTTCTTTTGCAAAACGGGAACCTGTATTCATTACATCTACGGAGACAGTTACAGTCCCCTGATCGTCGAGACAAGTGCTGGATAAACGAGGATTTGTATAGGAAAAAGTGGTATAGCTTTCCCCATGACCAAAGGGCCATCGTACAGACATGTTTTTCTTGTCATAATACCGGTAACCAATAAAGATACCTTCTCCGTAAGTCACGCCTTTTTCGTTTCCTGGGAAATTCAGATAACTTGGATTATCCTCCAGCTTTACTGGCCACGATTCAGCGAGACGTCCACAAGGCGTCGCATCCCCATAGAGAACCGCGTCCGTTGCTTTCCCAATACCTTCTCCGCCCAGATACATGCATAAAATGGCAGGAATTTCATCAGCCCATGGCGTTTCAACAGGACTTCCGCAATGTAGGACGACAACAACCTGTTTTTGCACTTCCAAGATACGTCGAATCAGTTCATTTTGACAATCTGGCAGACGCATATGACTGCGGTCATATCCTTCCGATTCAAAGGAATCCGGCAATCCTGCAAAAATAACAGCAATATCCGCTTGTTTGGCTGCATCAACAGCTTCGGCGAACAGAGACTCGATGGATTCATCTCGATCGGATGGGAAGCCTTCGGCGTAAATTGTGCCCGATGGTGCAAACTGAAGAGCATTCGTAATGCAGGACGCATGAATATGGGAAGAACCACCGCCCTGGTATCTGGGAGTTGCGGCAAAACCGCCAATATAAGCGACTTTTGCATCGCGGCTCAAAGGTAAAAGGCCGGAATTTTTTAGGAGAACTGCACATTCTTTTTCCGCTTGTGCAGAGGCGGCGTGATCTGCATCTCGGTCAAAAACAGCAGCAGGGACTTGTGCATCCTGATAACGGAGGATGATTTCCAGAATCCTTGCAACAGCTTCATCCAAGACCGTCTCTTCCAGAGCTCCGGACAAAACTGCATTAATGATTTCCTGGTCATTGTGATCGCATGGACCTGGCATTTCCAATTCTAAACCAGCCCGAATCGCGTCCACTCGTTCGTTGACAGCGCCCCAGTCACTCATGACATATCCGTCAAACCCCCATTCTTCCCGGAGAATCTCCGTGAGAAGATGGCGGTTTTCACTGGCATAGACGCCATTGACTCGATTATAAGAACACATTACTGTCCAAGGATGAGCTTCAAAAGGTTCAATTGGACAAGAAAACTTTGTTATGAGAGAAAATTACATAAGAAGTAAGGATTTCTGATGTTATAAAGTTGATTGACAAGGGGGAGAAGAACCGTTATGATGGCGTTAAGGGTGAAAGAAACGGGAAGGTATGGTTTGGTGTTTGGAAATAGTGGTTTTCTCAGGAAGTCCTTTTATTGTGGAGGATACGTCAGCAGGGGAAAGTGTGTGGAGCGAAGATGAAGAAAATAGCTTGATTGAAACAGAACATACACTGGGAAAAGATGCGTCTTATACGTGATATAATTTCAAAAAATTGCCTGGGTCAGCCAGATTTCTGAAGAATAAAGATGGGAAAGAAATCTGGATACGATTTACTGAGGTTGTCTGCAAAAATCAGAATAGGGTTAACTACACATAAGAAAAAGTTCCTCGAATAGAAAAATAGTTATCCCAACAACAGAAAGGATAAAAAAAAAAAAAAAAATGGGTGTTATCTTTTGTAGCAGCACTGTTTTTAATCAGTTTAGCGGGCTGCGGCAGCCTGCAGGAAAGCAGTGAACCACAAAAGGGAGGACTTTCCATGGCTACCTTTTCCTATGAACAAGACGCAGCCGAGTATCAGGACGGTACTCCGGGAGTGAATCCCAACGCTTTTGTAAATGTGGATGCTTCTCCGATTAAAGATCAGCTGGAGGCGGTGGAGCGGGCGGAAAAGGAATGTACGATTGAATATAATGCGACAAGCGAATATTATGACAGCGAAACAGAAATGTGGCGGATTGATTTTTATACAGCCGAGCGGGATGAAAATGGACGCTTGATAGCTCTTCTGGGAAACAGCCAAAGCGTTTACTTAAACAGCGACGGAATCACACAACTGATCGTCTATGGAGAATGAGGGAATCCGGAAAGGTTCTCTCGTTGTTTTGCCGAAAAATGGCCGGAACAGCCAAATGCAGTCAGGAAATCACCTGCTCCTGCACTGGCTGTTCCGGCCATTTTTATGATAGAAGCTTTTAAGGTTCAGAAAAAGCGATCATGAGATATCACTTGGAAATAAATTCCGGGACAAAAATTATTTTTGCAGTTCCCGCGCTACCCGCGCAACGGGAAGTCCGACAATGTTGAAATAATCTCCCCGAATGCTGCGGACCAAGACGCAGCCTTTTCCCTGAATCCCATAAGCGCCAGCTTTATCCATCGGTTCACCCGTGGAAATGTATTGTAAAATTTCTTCTTTGGACAGGGGGTAAAACGTCACGTCGGAACACTCCGCGAATACCGTGTCCGGCATATCTGGACGGAGAATACAAACGCCCGTGTACACTTGATGGGTATTTCCGGAAAGAAGAGACAACATCCGGAAAGCATCGTCCTGATCGTGCGGTTTTCCCAGAATCTCTCCGGCACAGTATACAATGGTGTCTGCCGCAACGATAACACTTCCGGGACAGCGCTCTTTTACCGTATCAGCTTTCCTTTTCGCCAGAAGCTTGACAGCTTCTTCCGGAGATGTACCTTCCGGGATAGTTTCATCGGTATCCGCACTCATAACCGTAAACGAAAATCCTGCATTTGCGAGAAGTTCCCGGCGCCTAGGAGATGCGGAAGCAAGAATCAGACGTTCCATTAGGAAATACTCGGGATTTTGACTTCGGGGGAAATGTCGGCATCGTAATCGACCCCTGAAATCCGGAACCCAAACATACGGTAAAAATCGTCCCAGTAACCATCGATATCCGCACACGAAGTGACGTTTTCGGTAGAGATATCCTGCCACAGGCGGGTCACTTCGTCTTGTACATCATCCCGCATTTCCCAATCGTCCATCCGAATACGTCCTGCATCGTCGGTGAGCGGCGCATCGGAGGAAAGACGGTCATGGAACAGGCGATACATCTGCTCCACACAGCCTTCATGCAGCCCTTTTTCTTTC
>CALWKP010000244.1 GCA_944381295.1 uncultured Clostridia bacterium
ATAAACATTTTCCCGACGGAAATGGGTCACATCTAAAAGTTCTTCCAAACCGGATGCCTTTGTCACCCCATCAGGTAGCATTTCAAAGTAAACATCGGCTGAACGTACAAAACGAGCCCCTTCTAAAGCATGAGATTCACAATAAGAAGCCATTTGTACAATTCTTTCCGGAGGTCCAGCAAACAACATTTTACACCAAGGTTGTGTTACTTCTTCTGCGCTTAACAATACTCTTGGCAAACTCTCATGCTGGATATGCGCTTCTACATAAGGATCATCCTGAAGAATGACAATTGTTCTTTCTGTATACACTTCAACTCCACAATCCGGGAATTCTTTCTCTAATCCTTTGAGATATTCCGCAGCTGCTTCAGGCAAAATATGTTTTCGCAAAGTTTCGCCGCTTCGAAAATCATATAAAATCCCTCCATTTAAGAGAATACAAGGAGCATTGGGATAAACTTGCTCATAATACTGCGCGCCGGAAGTGATAGACCTTCCTGTCGCAATCGCAAAATTTCCTCCTTCTTCCATAAAACGATGGATCGCATCCAAATTACGCTGCGGTATTTGGAAATCTTTCCCCAACAAAGTACCGTCCATATCGGAGATCAACAGGATATCCTGGAATTTCAAATCTTGCTTCCTCCTATTCCTTTGGTTTCAGCGATGCCAAAAACTTTGTGAAATATTCCGGTAATCCGCTGTCAAATTCCAGGTATCCTTGATCTCTTGGATGCCGGAAACCAATTACCTTTGCATGCAGACATTGTCCATTTAATGATGTAATCACTTTCTTTGGACCATATACAGGGTCTCCTGCAACCGGATGTCCCAGATAAGCCATGTGGACACGAATTTGATGAGTTCTACCCGTTTCCAAACGTAACCGGACATGCGTAAAACCTTCGTACCGGCGAACCACTTCGTAATGGGTAACCGCATTTCTTGAATTTTTTTCTGTGACTGCCATCTGTTTTCGCTCAGTAGGATGCCTCCCGATTGGAGCATCAACCATACCGGTTTCCTTTTTCAAATTCCCATAAACAACAGCCTCATAAACACGTGTAAAGGTATGTGCCTTGATCTGTGCTGCTAAATCCTGATGAGCGAAATCATTTTTAGCAACAATCAACAGACCGCTGGTATCTTTATCAATTCGATGTACAATTCCTGGACGAATCACACCGCTAATTCCGGAAAGAGAATCTCCACAATAGGCCAGCAATGCATTCACCAAAGTGCCTGTATAATTTCCCGCCGCGGGATGTACTACCATTCCTTTTGGTTTGTTCACTACCAATAAATCCTGATCTTCGTAAACAATTTCCAAGGGAATATTCTCTGGGCAGACCTCTAATGGTTCCGGTTCTGGGACAATTAGAAAAATCTCCTGACCTTCCACTGTTTTTGCATTTTTAGAAAGTGTTTTGCCTTTACAGGAAACACTTCCGGATTCTAGAAGTTTTTGCAGGAAAGATCTTGTAAAGTCATTTAGCTTTGCAGATAAAAATTTATCGATTCGTTCTCCTGCTTCTTCTTTTGTCACCAAAAACTGATATTCGGTCCCACTCATTCATGATCTCCCTGCCTTTTCAAAATGCTTCGCCTGGGAATCCTGTAAAAACAGTAAATGGAATAACAGCAGAATTCCTCCTACAACAATACAGCAATCTGCAAAATTGAATACTGGCGTAAAAAAGGATAATTCCAGATAATCGGTCACATATCCCTTTCCCACCCGGTCGATCAGATTTCCACAGCCTCCTCCTACCATCAGAATGGATGCTGCATAGGTATAGATATCATGATTTTTGTAAAAAAGGAACAGGAGGATGATTCCGATACATACTACAACCGCCGTTACAATAAAAAACCATCGCTGATTTTGCATGATTCCAAAAGCGGCCCCATAGTTCTGTACATAAGTAAGATTGATCAGACCTGGAATTAGCTCCACTTTCCCCACTGGGCGTAAAAAACTTTCTGCCGCAACTTTGATACCTTGATCAATTCCAATCGAAGCTATCGTCAAAATCAATGCTAAGATCCTCATGTACCCGCCTTTCCTTTACCGGAAAAGTGGCGGAACAGCATTCTGCCCACCCCTTTCTTTAATCATAACTTCAATCTTCTTCTACTCTTTATTTCAATGCCGCGGCACAGCGTGCACATACTTCTGGATGTTCACTGTCTGTTCCAACTGTATGACTAAAGCTCCAGCAACGCGCACACTTTTCTCCTTCTGCATGACGAACTGTTACCGAAAGTCCTGGCAATTCTTCACTGCTGAAACTTCCTTCGCCGCCTTTGTGAATTTCTACTTCGGATACGATAAAGACATCTTTCCATTCATCCTTTGCAGACTCCACAAACTCATACAAGTCGTCGCCGCAGAACATTTCTACACAAGCGTCTAACGATGCGCCGATCACTTTTTCTTTTCTGGCAATTTCCAAAGCTTTCTTGACAACATCACGCACTTCATGGATACGATCCCAACGTGCAGTAAATTCTGTATCAGCATCCATTCCGGTAAGCGCAGGCATTTCATTGAACACTACACATTCCTGATCTGCAGATGCGCTGTGTGGCATTGCATGCCAAATCTCATCTGACGTATAAGCCAAAATTGGCGAGATCAGCCTTGTCATAGCATCCAGAACAAGGTACATGGTAGTCTGAGCAGCACGACGGCTCTTGCTGTCCGCCTTTTCCACATACAATCTGTCTTTCAGCACATCCAAATAGAAATTGGACATATCAACAACACAGAAATTGTGGATCGCATGGAATACCTGATGGAATTCAAAGCTGTCATATCCTGCCCGTGCACGCTTATTTACTTCATCCAGTTTGCTCAGCGCCCAACGGTCAATCGGCAATAACTCTTCCATTCCAACACGATCCCGATCTGGATCAAAATCAGAAAGGTTCCCTAAAATAAATCTGGCTGTATTCCGAATCTTCCGATAAGCATCCGAAAGCTGTTTCAAAATTTCCGGAGAAATCCTGATATCTGCATGGTAATCCGAAGAAGCTACCCACAGCCGCAAAATATCAGCGCCGTATTTTTCTACAATTTCGCTTGGATCAATCCCGTTGCCCAACGATTTGGACATCTTCCGTCCTTCGCCATCAACGACCCATCCGTGAGTCACAACTGCGCGGTACGGAGCTGTTCCACGCCAAGCCACAGATGTCAACAACGAGGACTGGAACCATCCACGATACTGATCGGCGCCTTCCAGATAGAGGTCTGCCGGCCATTTCAAATATGGTCTGGTATCACAGACCGCTGCATGGGTTACGCCGGAATCAAACCAGACATCCATGATATCCTTTTCTTTTGTAAATTCTGTGCAGCCGCATTTTGCACAAGCTGTTCCTTCCGGCAAAATCTCGCCCGCCGGTTTCACATACCATTGGTCGGAACCTTCTGCACGGAACAGCTCTGACACTGCTTTCATTGCTTCTTTGGAGATCAATGGTTCTCCGCATTCCTTGCAATAGAAAATCGGAATCGGCACACCCCACCGACGCTGTCTCGAAATACACCAGTCGTTCCGGTCAAGTACCATC
>CALWKP010000245.1 GCA_944381295.1 uncultured Clostridia bacterium
ACCCCCATATAACCGGAAACCCTTGATTTTACTGAGTTTCCGGGGTTTTGATTAAATTGTCATTTCCTCGCGTTGAGGGGTCGTCACATGCGGTTGCTGGCGCTCCCAGCTGAGCTATACCCCCAAATAAAAGGATATGCTGAGTATTTCTTATTCTTTAGAATAATGTATAATTGCTTCAACTGACCTTCAGCTGAACTGCATTCTTATCGTTAACTGCTAACGAATCAACCGCTTACACATAATAGCACAAGTAAATCGGTTTTGCAAGACTTTTCTAAAAAAAATCAAAAAAATTTGAAATTTAACGTTGTATCTGGTAAAATATTTTATCATTATATTTTATCAAAAAGGAGTTTTTCATTCATGGAGAGTGCCATATTAGGCCAGATCATAGCAATCGTTTGTTGTGTTGTCCTTTCTGCGTTTTTCTCTGCATCAGAAACTGCTTTTACAACGTTAAATCGTGTTCGTATGAAAACAGAGATGCAAAATGGGAATAGAAGAGCTAAATTAGTTTTATCTCTTGCAGACGATTACGATAAACTGTTATCAACAATCTTGATAGGAAATAATATTGTGAACATTGTTTCTACCGGATTGGCAACTATTGTCTTTACCCATTATCTTCAGAAAGCAGGGGTTACAGTTTCTACCGTAGTCATGACGATTTTGGTCCTAGTTATTGGGGAAATTTCTCCAAAAAGCATTGCAAAAGAAAATTCTGAAGCTTTTGCGATTTTTGCGGCACCGATCCTTAAATTTTTTATCATAATTTTGACTCCGTTAAATTTTATTTTTTCTTTATGGAAAAAGCTGCTTTCTAAGGTATTTAAACAAAGAACTTCAAGTAAATTCACACAAGAAGAATTAAAAATCATTGTGGATGAAGCACAAAATGACGGCGGTATTGATGAACCCAACGGCGAATTAATCATTTCTGCAATTGAATTCAATGATATGGATGCAAATGACATATTGACACCACGTGTCGATATAGTGGCAGTGGAACAAGGGGCACCCATGGAAGAAATCAGCCAGGAATTTTTGACACATAGTTTTTCGAGACTGCCGGTTTATAAGGATACTATCGATAATATTATCGGAATGGTTCATGAAAAAGACTTTTACCGTGCAGTACATCAAGGGAAGCAATCAGTTGATGGGATCATTAAAAAAGTCATGTATATTACTGGAAGCATGAAAATTTCCGATTTATTACGCCTATTGCAACAGACAAGTACCCATGTGGCAGTTGTTGTAGATGAATTTGGCGGTACAGAGGGAATTGTCACAATGGAAGATATCCTGGAACAGTTGGTTGGGGATATCTGGGATGAGAATGATACCGTAATACAATACTTCCAAAAGGTGGATGACAAAAAATATCTCATTGCCGGACGTTCTAACCTGGAGGAAATGTTTGAAGAATTTGGATTAAATAAGGAACATATCGAATATGATTCCGTAACAGTCAGCGGATGGGTGATGGAACAGTTAGGGAAAATTCCGGCACCGGGGGATAAATTTGATTTTGAAGGTGCAGTATTTACGGTGACCCAAACAGATAAACGACATGTTTTACAGGTAGAAATGAAACTTCCTGAAATAAAAGAGATTTCCTCAGAGAATGTTGCAAAAGAGAAAATGAAATCTGCTCAAGAGCATGGATAAATATAGAGGGCGTGTTACAGATTTGATTTCTGCAACGCGCCCTTTTTATTGAATTATTCAAAATCCATAGGAAGCTCCTTTTATAATGAATTAAAAAGTAGGAACTTCAACAAATATCCCATTGTGCATCGCAGACTCGTGCGCACAGACACCCGCTGCGGTAATGTTTCCGCCAAGTACTTCATCAATCCAAGGTTTCCGATTTTCGACTAAACTGGAAATAAACTCATGAACAAGATGGGGATGAGAACCGTGGTGTCCAGCAGCAGAACCTTTCTTTAAGGATTCTTGAGGATTAAGCGGATCATAACCGCTGCCGACGGTAAAACGACGAAGCTCTTCGGGAAGCGATTGATAGTGGTTGGGCATAGGAATTTGTTCCGTAACAGCAATTCCCCCGCGTTTTCCCTCCGGATTAGGATACGCGGTTGTGATATAAGGGAGCTCATCGTCTTGAAATCCCCATTCGAAACTCATTTTGCTTCCATAAACAAATAAGCCTTCTTGATACTGCCGAGCTGTTTCAAAAAGAGAACGCGTTGCTTCAGCTTTCATGCCATTTTCGAATTCAAACAGAGCGCTTTCCATCGGGTAAGGGTTGCCATACCGGCTGGTTAAACTTGCATCCAGCGTGCCACTGCCAAAACAGCCAACACGCTGAATTCTGGATCCGGATAATACGGTGATCGGCGCTATTGCATGGGTTCCATAATGCATTGGAGGCAGCCCCATCCAATAATCAGGCCAATTGACCATATCCTGATAGTGAGAACCGCGCAAAAATTGAATTTTTCCCAACTTGCCAGAATCCACCAGCTCTTTTACATAGAAAAATTGATAGGTATATAGGGTCGTTTCCATCATCATGTAAGTTTTCCCGCTTTTCCGCACAGCTTCTGTAATTCTGCGAATTCCATCTAAAGAAGTCGCCATAGGAACTGTGCAAGCGCAATGTTTTCCTGCTTCCAAAACCATAACAGTTTGGTCTTCGTGAAGTGGAATGGGTGTAACCAAATGGACTGCATCAATCGAAGAGTCGGAGAGGATATCCTGGAATGATTGATATTTTTTTGTGATACCAAGTTTTTTACAGAAAGCATCTTCCAGTTCCTTATTTGTGTCGTATACAGTGAGAGAACCAACTTGAGGATGGCACTTGTATATTTCAGCAAAAGCTCCACCAAAACCGAGTCCAACCAAAGCAACATTTACCTTTTTCACACTATCATCTCCTATTCAGATACAAAAAATGATAGATTTATTGTATCGTATTCCGGTCGATAGTATAATAGACAAAAGTGAATTGTTTAATGTATATTTTGGAAAGAAATGGTGCGAATGATTGGAAATTACAACCTTTGGGCAGCAAGAAAAATCAGTTTGGCAAATTATAATTTTTATGGTGCGCCAGTTTTGCATCCAGACAGAGTAATGGAGGAGCATGATTTGGTATATTTACAAGAAGGGTGTTGGGAAATCTACCAAAATGATACTCCTTATTATATGGAAAGCGGAGATGTTATTCTTTTACATAAAGGAGAACGTCATTATGGAAGATATCCTTGCAAAAAAGGAACAAAAACCATGTATCTACATATGTCTGCTGACCCAGGAGACAGCTTTTCTCAGAAGGACAAAGAGGGCCAGGAAGGTCTGCCGCCATTGATCCATTGCAGAGGGAATGTGGAAGTGAGAAATCTTTTCGAAAAGATCATCCAAACATTCCATACGGAAAGTTATAAGAAGGAAGAGAAAATTTCTGCATTATTGCAGCTGCTGCTTCGAGAACTATATGCAAGTGCAAACAGGGGAGAGGGGCAGGATAATATTTTGCAAGGAGTTATCCGGTTTATTGTATCGCACCCGCAAAAAATGTGGACAGCTTCCGAATTAGCGGAAGAAGTACACACCTCAGAACGAACGTTACGAAATAGATTTTTGAAAGAATATGGGATAACGCCATACCACTATCAAATAGCTTACAAAATGGATCGAATTGCAGAGACATTAATCGAATATCCGGAAACACCTATCTGGGCGGTTGCAGAAAATTTTGGATTTTGTGATGAATTCCACTTATCCAAAGCTTTTAAAAAAGTATATGGGATTTCTCCGACACATTTTCGTAAGGAAGTTGGAACAGGAACATCGTTTTCAGAAAAAAGCATCCTGCCGACTATAAAGTCAGACAGGATGCTAGAATAGAATACAAGAAATTTTTATAATCGCAAATGCACTTTATCGCCTTCATCTTTATGCAGATAAACATTGAAAACAAGTCCTAAACCAAAGTATAAACACATAGCGGAAGACCCCCCCGCACTGAAAAAAGGAAGAGTGACCCCCATGACAGGGAGAAGGCTGAGGCACATACCCAAGTTAAAAATAGACTGGGATGCAATCATGGCAAAAAATCCAAAACACATATAGCAGCCGGCATCGTCACAAGATTTATGGGCGATATAGAGAGTACGCACCAACAGGATGAAGAGCAGAAGCAAAATAAGGGTACATCCTACGAAGCCAAGTTCTTCCCCGGCCACAGAAAAGATGAAATCACTTTCCTGGATCGGGACACTTCCCTTGGCAACGCGGGGACCTTGGAATAATCCACGCCCCCACAGCCGTCCGGAACCGATGGATATTTTTCCCTGAATCTGCTGAAGTCCGGAACCAAGAGGATCGGCTTCCGGGTTCATCATATTGATGATACGGTTTTTCTGATAATCCTCTAAAACGAACTGCCATGCAATCGGTGCAGCAATCAGGATGGCGCCGATCAACCCGATAAAATAGCGGAGTTGAATCCCTGCCGCAAAAGACATAGCGAGGAACATGCAGAAGAAAATCACAGCGGCACCGTCATCGCCTTGGAAATGGACGAGGGCGACAGGAATCAAGGCATGCACGCCAAGAAGACAGACATGGAGCGGAGAGGTTAAGAGACCACGGGAATTCAATGCAGAAAGATGTTTGGCGAAAGTAATCATAAATCCGATTTTGACCAGCTCGGATGGTTGAAAGCTAGTCCCACCGGGGAGGATGATCCAGGCTTTGGCATTGACGCCGGCGCTGCCCTGTACAGTGGAACCAAAGAATAACGTGTAAAGAATTAAGAATAGGCAAAAACCGGCAATCAGATACCAGTATTTTGAAATAGCCCGATAGTCAATAAAGGTAATGAACAGGCATCCCGTATAACCGATCAGGATAGCGGCAAGCTGCTTGATAAAAAAGTTATCAGAACTTGCACGGTCCACACTGGCGATCAACAAAAGGGCATAAGCGGATATCAGAAAAGAAACAATCCAGAGCACTTTGTCCGAACGTCTATAATAGTCAGAAAGGGATTTTAAAGCTTTAGACATAACTTCACCTCCAGTTTATTATAAGTGTTTCCAGGATAAAGTTCAAGCAAAATACTTTCAGATGAGGGGGGAATGTGTTATAATGTTCTCACGCAGTAGACGGAAATCGAAGATTTCTGCAAGCTGAGAGAATATTACGGGGCAGCCAGGAGGCTTGCTGGTGTGGCATAACAACCGCAGAGATGCAGAAACGCGGGCATCTTAGCCTCATCATAGCACGGAGTTAAGCGGAGTCCACGACACGTGCGTGACTTGCCGACCGCAGGTCCGGAAATCGAAGATTTCTGCAAGCTGAGAGAGTATTGT
>CALWKP010000246.1 GCA_944381295.1 uncultured Clostridia bacterium
ATCCACCTCAAAAGAAAAGAAAATAACGGGCTGAAATTTTGTACCCGCGACGGTTCAGGCAAACGATGGAGAGAGACCTGGAGAGCTGGATGGCAAAAAATCGTCTTTCCAACAGACAAAAACAACAGGGGATACAAAGGCAAACGCCTGTTGGTTAGAAAGGGGTTCTGACCATGCATTCCAGGAATGAAGAAATCGATTGTTTTCATTGTAAAAGGGGAAAAAGAAGAAGTCAACCTATTTTTCAATTAATTTTACAAATTAGGAAGAGTTTTTTAGGACGAAACACAGAACTTGCCAAAATGGAAAAAAGGAAAAGGAAAACAGTCTCCGGAGACAGCCGAATTCCCAATCAAATTGGTTAAGCTAAAGAATGAGGGATCGTCCAAAACAAAAAACCACTTTCCGGATCAGGAGGAGGGCAAAAACATCAGAAAATTTGCGGTTTTACAATTCGTTTACATTTTGCATCTTGACAAGAAAGGGGGAGAATGGTAAATTAGTAATAGAGTTTAGCACTCGAGTGTTTAGAGTGCTAAACTTAGAACGGAGGGAATGAAAGGATGGAATTGACAGGAAGAAAAATGAAGATCCTCGCGGCTATCGTGGACGCCTATGTCGCAACCGGGGAACCTGTCGGCTCCAAACTGCTCGCGCTTGACCTTGGTGTGTCGTCCGCGACGATCCGCAACGAAATGGCGGATCTGGTAGAGATGGGACTGTTGGAACAGCCGCATACTTCTGCCGGAAGGGTGCCCTCGCAGAAAGGATACCGGTTGTATATCGACCGGATCATGGAACGCAAACCGATTTCACAGGCAGAGCGCTTGTATCTGGACGGTTTGCTGCATTCGACAGCATACGATCCGGAACGGCTGCTGGATAATGCATCGCAGACTTTGGCGGGCGTGACCAAATTTGCCGCGGTATCGACAAGCCCATCCGGAGGTTTAGCGGATATCCGGGCGGTACAGTTTGTACAGACCAGCCGCAGGACCGCGATGATTATCCTGCTTTCTTCGGCGGGGACGATGAAAAACCGGGTATTCCGGTGCGATTTTGACCTGACGCCGGAAATTCTTCGGATATTTTTCCGAGTGATCAACGAAAAGACAGCCGGGATGCCGGTTTCCGGGATCACGCCGGCGTTTATCCAGTCGTTTGCAGCGTCGCTTGGGGAAATGACGATTTTGATGAGTTCGGCGCTGATGGCGCTGCTGGAAGTTGCACAGGATTCGCTGGAAACAGACGTCTGTTTAAACGGCCAGATGAATTTGTTGTTTTATCCGGAGTTTGAACGCGGCAACGCGCGGCGGGTCATGGATTTCCTGGAACGTCCGCAGGATCTGGCACGGCTTTTGCTGGAACAGCCGGGGAGCGTGCATGTGCTGGTAGGACGGGAATCGCAGCGTCCGGAGCTGAGCGAATCGAGCGTAGTTGTAGCGCGGTATGCGATCGACGGGCATGATGCAGGAGCGATCGGGGTGATTGGACCGACGCGGATGGATTATGCGAAGTTGGTGCCGAGCGTGGAATATTTGGCGCAATCGGTAGGGAAAATGCTGACCGAGCTGATGAAAGAAGAGTGATCCCCGCAACGGGGATTTGGAATAGGATCTGGGAAAGATAGAATGAGAGAAGAAAGGGGCGTCAGCCTTGAGTAAGAAGGAATCCGGAAAGGCACCTGAAAAGGAAGCAAAGAAGGTATCCGAAGAGGAAACTGCCGCAGCCGCAGAGAAAGCGGCGGAGGAGAACCAGGAAGCTGCCGGAACGGCGGCGGAATTGGAAAAAGAGCTGGAGAGCCTGAAAGAGAAGCTGGCAAAATCAGAAGAAGAATTGGCCCGGCAAAAAGACTTGCTGCTGCGGACGGTTGCGGAATATGACAACTACCGCAAGCGCACGGAACGCGAAAAAGCCGCGATCTACACCGACGCGATGGCCGATACGATCTTGCAGTTCCTCCCGGTGGAGGATAACCTGGAGCGGGCGTTGGCCCAGGAAGGCGGGTCGGTAGACGACCTGCGGAAAGGTGTCGAGATGGTGAACCAGCAGATGCTGGATGCGCTGTCGAAGCTTGGCGTCGCCGTGATCGGGATGGAAGGCGAACCGTTCAACCCGGAATTCCACAACGCCGTGGCGCATGTGGAAAACGAAAATCTCGGGGAAAATGTCATCGACCAGGTGTTCCAGCGCGGATACCGGATCGGCGAAAAAATCGTGAGGCATGCAATGGTCCAGGTTGCGAACTAGGCGTTTCACCGGAAGTTTCAGAAAGGGTACGGGGAGTGAAATGCTCTGAAAAGATACAATCGGGACTTTCCAAAATAAAAAAAGTAAGAAATTTGAGTAATAACAGGCAGACTACTTCATTTTATGGGGGTAAGAATTATGGCAAAGACAATTGGCATTGACTTAGGTACAACAAACTCTTGTGTAGCAGTGATCGAAGGCGGCGAGCCGGTCGTCATCCCGAACGCCGAAGGCGCGAGAACGACCCCGTCCGTTGTAGCATTTTCCAAGACCGGGGAACGCATGGTTGGCCAGGTGGCAAAACGTCAGGCGATCACGAACCCGGATAGGACCGTATCCTCGATCAAGAGGGAAATGGGCAGCAACTACAAAGTCACCGTGGACGGCAAGAGCTACACCCCGCAGGAGATCTCCGCAATGATCCTGCAAAAGCTGAAAGCGGATGCGGAAGCATATCTCGGCGAAACGATCACATCGGCAGTCATTACCGTGCCGGCATACTTTACGGACGCACAGCGTCAGGCGACCAAGGACGCGGGCAAAATTGCCGGGTTGGATGTAAAACGTATCATCAATGAACCGACCGCAGCGGCGCTGTCCTATGGCATCGACAAAGGCGACGACCAGAAAGTCATGGTCTATGACCTCGGCGGCGGCACGTTCGATGTCTCCATCATCGAGATGGGCGACGGCGTTCAGGAAGTCCTTGCAACAGCTGGTAACAACCGTCTGGGCGGCGACGACTTCGATAAACGCATTATGGATTGGATGGTTTCTTCGTTCAAGACCGAAACCGGCATCGACCTTTCCGGCGACAAGATGGCGATGCAGCGCTTGAAGGAGGCCGCAGAAAAAGCAAAGATCGAACTTTCCGGCATGACTTCGGCATCGATTAACCTGCCGTTCATCACGGCTGACGCAACCGGCCCGAAGCATTTGGATATGACCTTGTCCCGTGCAAAATTCAATGAATTGACCTCTGACCTGGTAGAAAAGACCATGGGTCCGGTCCGTCAGGCATTGCAGGATTCCGGTCTCCAGATCGGCCAGATCAGCAAGGTTTTGATGGTCGGCGGTTCTTCGAGAATCCCGGCCGTGCAGGATGCTGTTAAGAACTTTATCGGCAAAGACCCGTTCAAGGGCATCAACCCGGATGAATGTGTCGCAATGGGCGCAGCTATCCAGGCAGGCGTTCTCGGCGGCGAAGTACAGGGTATGCTGCTGGTCGATGTTACTCCGTTGTCCCTGGGCGTTGAGACCATGGGCGGCGTCATGACCAAGATCATCGAACGCAATACCTCCATCCCGACCAAGAAGAGCCAGATCTTCACGACCGCGGCGGATAACCAGACGTCGGTAGAAGTCAACGTATTGCAGGGCGAACGTGAATTTGCACGTGACAATAAACAGCTTGGCCTGTTCAAACTGGACGGCATTGCACCGGCACGCCGCGGCGTACCGCAGATCGAAGTTTCGTTCGATATCGATGCCAACGGCATCGTCAACGTATCGGCAAAAGATATCGCGACCGGCAGGGAACAGCATATCACGATCACGAGCGGTTCCAACATGAGCAAGGAAGATATCGATAAGGCTGTGAAGGAAGCGGAACGGTATGCGGCGGAAGACAAGAAACGCCGTGAAGAAGTGGATACCAAGAACGAAGGGGAAAACCTGTGCTATTCCGTTGAGAAGTTCATCAGCGAGAACGGCGACAAGCTGAGCGACAGCGATAAGGCGGACCTGAACCAGAAGGTATCTGATTTGAAGAGCAAACTCAGCGGCGGAGATGTTTCGGCGATCAAAGCGGGTACGGAAGAACTTCAGAAAGCGCTGTATGCGATTTCTGAGAAGATGTACCAGGCGAACGCGGCACAGCAGCAGCCCGGCGCAGCGGGACCTGCACCGGATCAGGGCGGCAGCGCACCGACCGGCGGCAATGTGTATGATGCGGAATACAAAGACGTCGATGACAATCAGCAGTAAAAAAGAAAGAATGAAATGCGTGAAAAGGGCGGGCAAATTGTTCGCCCTCTCGCGCGTTGTGCCGGGAGTGATTTGTTTTGGCTGATAAAAGGGATTATTATGAGGTGATGGGTGTCCCCAGGAACGCCACTGAGGATGAAATTAAAAAGGCCTACCGCAAATTGGCCAAGCAATATCATCCAGACCTGAATCCAGGAGATAAGGAAGCGGAAGCGAAGTTCAAAGAGGTCAACGAAGCGTACGAGGTGCTGTCCGACAAGGATAAACGTGCGCGGTATGACCAATTTGGGCATGCGGGAGTAGACGCAGGATTTGGCGGCGGTGCCGGAGGGGACCCATTCAGCGGGGACCCGTTTGGCGGCGTGGACCTGGGGGATATTTTCAGCAGCTTCTTTGGCGGAGGCGGGTTCGGAGGCGGGCGCCGTCAGGCAAACCCGAATGCGCCGCGCCGCGGCAGTGATGCGGAGACGGTGCTGAACATTTCGTTTGAAGAAGCGGCCAAAGGATGCAAAAAGACCATTACGTATGCGCGGGTGGAAAGCTGTCCGTCGTGTTCCGGGACGGGTGCGGAAAAAGGTTCGCAGCCCAAGACGTGCCCGCAGTGCAACGGGACAGGACAAGTACGGATCAGTCAGCGTACGCCGTTCGGGGTTGTGCAGACGAGCCGTGGGTGTGACCGGTGCGGCGGAAGCGGACGGATTATTGAAAATCCGTGCAAAAACTGCGGAGGAACAGGCCGCGTAAAGAAGCAAAAGACGATCGAAGTAACAGTACCGGCGGGAATTGACGACGAACAGGTGTTGAATCTGGGCGGACAGGGCAACGCCGGCACAAACGGCGGGCCATCCGGAGACCTGCATGTTTATGTCAACGTACGGCCGCATCCGATTTTTGAGCGCCGCGGGAACGACGTATGGTGTGAGATGCCGATCACGTTCACACAGGCGGCATTAGGAGCAGAAGTGACGGTGCCGACATTGGACGGACGGGTCAGTTATCAGGTACATGAAGGCACGCAGCCGGGCGATGTGTTCAAGCTGAGAGGCAAAGGGATCCCGCAGCTTGGGGGCCGCGGGCGAGGGGACCAGTATGTCCGTGTGACTATTGAAGTGCCGAAGAATTTGTCCTCGAAGCAGAAAGAGCTGCTGAAAGAATTTGATTCTTCGGCAGAAGAGAAAAACTATCAGAAGCGTAAGAGCTTTTTTGATAAATTAAAGGATATGTTTGGCGAATAAGAGACCTCCGCCCGGCTATCTGCGGGAAAGTACCTGAGCGCCCGCGCCTTTTCCTTAGAATATATTTTATAGATGGGGGCGGCCATCCGGGTAGTTTTTTCTTCATAGCCGGCATAAAAGGTAGCAGAGCCCGACAGCCTTGTCAACGATAAAATGAACGGCTTCGCCGTCGTTGACAACCCTGCCGTGCCCTGCTGAATACGCAATCAGGAGGGCAAAAGCAAAAAATGCTTTTGCCCTCCCAAGATGATGGGGGACGCACCTGCGGGGACCGAGTCGCGCACGCGCTTTTCTCTGGGAGTAAGTCATTACTGCCGGGCGGCGGCCCAGGTGGATTCCTTTTGATAGCTGAGCCGCCCGTCCTGCTCACCGCAGGTGCCCCGGGAGCTAGTACTTTCTCTCGGGCGAGGGCGGGGTGATTTCCTACACAGCGCTTTGCGCCCGGGATGCGCGCCCGAGGGCGCGCATGGATTCCGCAAAACGACCCGAAAGCGACTGTTTTTTTGATCCCCCTGCCA
>CALWKP010000247.1 GCA_944381295.1 uncultured Clostridia bacterium
ATCGCGGAATATTCTGCGATGTTCCCGTTCCAGGCGGTAACGCCTGTGTCAGCGGTTGACGGCGACGGGATGAAAGATCTAAAAGAGGAACTGAAAGCGCTGGCAGAACCGGGAGATCATTTCTTTGATGATGATACGCTGACAGACCAGCCGGAACGCGTGCTGGCCGGAGAAATTGTGCGGGAAAAGCTCCTGCGGCTTTTGGATAAGGAGATTCCGCACGGTTTAGCGGTGTCGGTGGAACGGATGAAGGAACGTGACGACGGCGTGACGGATATCGATGCGACGATCTATTGCGAGAGGGAAAACCATAAGGGAATTGTGATCGGAAAAGGCGGGGCCATGCTGAAAAAGGTGGGAACCTTTGCCCGGGAAGATATGGAACAATTTTTTGGCTGTAAAATCAATTTGAAATTATGGGTCAAAGTAAAAGAGGATTGGCGAAACCGCGAAGCAATCCTGCGCAGCCTGGGCTATGGAGAAAATGATTTCCAATAACATTACCAAGTCATTTATTTCCTGACATACCTTTTCCGCAGCGGTGCATACTGATAGCACAGGTTGCGGAAAGGATGAAGCGGAGATGAATGAAAGACAGGCTTGGAAGGAATTTTATGCTACCGGCAGCGTAACGGCGTATCTGGCATATGCAAAGCTGGCGCATGAGCAGGGCGGAATGCCGGAAGGGGAAAAAGATGCAGGTAAAGACCGACGGCTTAGTGATCCGGGAATGGAATGTAGGGGAGAGCGATAGGCTGGTAAGCGTGCTGACGCGTGACGAAGGAGTGATCCGAGCGTTTGCGCGCCAGGCAAAGCGCCTGCGCAGTGCGAAAGCATCTTCCACACAGCTTTTGTGTTATTCCCATCTGAGCCTCTACAAAGGGCGGGACGCCTACATAATTGACGAAGCGCAGCCGGTGGAGCTTTTTTTCGGTTTACGGAAAGACATTGAACGGCTTTCCCTCGCCCAATATTTTTGCGAGTTGGCAGGAACGCTGGCTCCTGAGGAAATGGAGGCGGGGGATTTTTTGCGTCTGATGCTCAATGCGCTGCATTTTCTGAGCAAAGGAACACGGTCTCCGCTGCTGCTCAAATCCGTGGTCGAAATGCGGATGATGTCGCTGGCGGGATATATGCCGGATTTGGTCTGCTGTGCAGGCTGTTCCTGCTATGAGGCGGACGAGATGTTCTTTTTGCCGAAAGGCGGAAAGCTTTATTGCGGCGAATGTCTGCCGTCGGGAAGCGGTCCGTGGCTGCGGCTGGACCGCGGTGTGCTGACCGCTCTTCGCCATACAATTTATGCGGACTTTGAAAAACTATTTTCGTTTCAGCTTCCGGAACCTGGTTTGAAACAGTTAGGGAAGGCTTCCGAGAGTTATGTGCTTAGCCAGCTGGAACGAAATTTTACGACATTGGATTTTTACCGTTCCTGTGCGCGTTATGAGGTGCCGAAGACGGGAACGGAAGATGTTGAAACAGGAGAACAACATGGAGAATCACAAGATTGAACAAAGATACCTCCAGGCGGTAGAACTGGATAAGGTCTTGAAAATGGTGGCAGAACAGGCGTCCAGTGAAGATGCGGCGGAACAGGCCATGAAGCTGGAACCGGACTGCTCGTTGGAAGGCGCACAGCGTCTTTTGGAAGAAACAGATGATGCTTACCGGCTGATGGCCCGTTTTGGCTCGCCGGGATTCGGCGGATTAAAAAATATGACAAATGCGCTGCGCCGGGCGGAAGCCGGCGGGGTGCTGAATCTGACGGAGTTTTTGCGGATCGCGTCGATGCTGCATGCGTTTCGGGGAATCTCAGAATGGCGGGCCAAGAGCGAAGGATTGCATACCTCGCTGGACCCCAGGTTTGAACAGCTTGCCCCGAACCGTTATTTAGAGGATCGTATTGGGATGGTCGTGCTCTCAGAGGAAGAAGTTTCCGACCACGCATCCCCGGAACTCGCGGCTATCCGCAGGAAGATCCGCGGGGCGTCGTCGCGGGTCCGCGAACAGCTTGATAAAATGATCCGTTCCACGGCCTACCAGAAATATCTCCAGGAACCGATTGTAACGATGCGTTCCGGAAGATATGTGGTCCCGGTAAAAGCAGAATGCAGGTCTGAAATTCCGGGGCTGGTACATGACACTTCTTCCAGCGGTGCGACCGTGTTTGTAGAGCCGATGGGAGTTGTCGAAGCGAACAATGAGATCCGGGTGCTTCTTTCCAAGGAACAGGCGGAAATTGAAAGGATCCTTACGGAGCTTTCTGCAGAAACCGGCAGTTTTGCGAATGGCATCATCCAGAGCTATGAAGCCGCGGTGGAGCTGGATTTGATTTTTGCAAAAGCTTCTTTGGCCTACCGGATGAAAGCCACACTTCCGATCATTAACGAGAAAGGGCATATTTCCCTGAAACGCGCGAGACATCCGCTGATCGATAAAGATAAGGTTGTCCCGACAGATATCGAACTTGGGGAACGTTTTGATACGCTGGTGATTACCGGCCCGAATACAGGTGGCAAAACCGTATCTTTGAAAACAGTGGGATTGCTGACAGTAATGGCAATGTGCGGTTTGATGCTGCCGGTAGCGGAGAACAGCCAGGTTTCGGTGTTCCAGCGGGTGCTGGTGGATATCGGTGACGAACAGAGTATCGAACAATCACTGTCTACGTTTTCGGCGCATATGACGAATATTATCCGGATTTTGGGACAGGCAGATACCTCCAGTCTGGTACTTCTGGATGAACTTGGCGCCGGGACCGACCCGGTAGAAGGCGCGGCCTTGGCGATGGCGATTCTGGAAGCACTGCGGGGAAAAGGTGCGAAGATCGCGGCAACAACGCATTACGCGGAGCTGAAAGCTTATGCGCTCCAGACGAACGGGGTGGAAAACGCCTGCTGCGAGTTTGACGTATCGACGCTGCGGCCGACATACCGTTTGCTGATTGGGGTGCCGGGAAGGTCGAATGCATTTGCGATTTCGACAAGGCTCGGGATGGACGATGCAATTGTAGAGCGTGCGAAAGAACTGGTGTCGAGCGAAAACACACGCTTTGAGGATGTTGTACAGAGCTTGGAAACCAGCCGTCAGAACCTGGAAAGCGAGCGGAAACAGGCGGAAGAACAGCGGCTTGCAGCAGCGGATGCAAACCGCGCAGCGCAGGAGTACCGGGAGAAGCTGGAACGCGAGGCGGCAAAAGAACTGGAACGCGCCAGAGAAGAAGCAGCGCAGCTGGTATCGCGCACGAGGGCACAGATTGATGCCTTGCTGAACGAGATGGACGAGCTGAAACGCCGACAGAACAAGGCACTTTCAGCAGAAGAGAAAGCGCGGCTCCGGGCGGGAATCCGGGATTTGGAAAAGACAGCGGACCCCGTGCATAAAAAGCAAGAGGGACCTTATGTGCTTCCGCGCCCGCTCAAGGCAGGGGACACCGTGCTGATCGTTGATATTGATAAAAAGGCGACGGTTTTGGAGACCCCGGAAGAAGGAGAAAAAGTCTTTGTGCAAGCGGGGATTATCAAGACGCGAGTACCGCTCAAAAACCTGAAACTGATCGAAGAAAAGAAGCAGACCGAAGCCCCGCGCCGCGGTGTGACCCGGAATGTAGGAAGGGCAACCGCACAAGCGCGGACGGAAGTGGATGTCCGCGGCCAAAATGCAGAGGAAGCAATCATGAGCGTAGACAGCTTTATTGATTCTGCGTTGTTGTCCGGCGTTTCGGTGCTGACGATCATCCACGGCAAAGGGACCGGGGTGCTGCGATCGGCGATCCAGGCGCATTTGAAGCGCCATCCTTCGGTAAAGTCGTTCCGATTAGGGACGTTTGGAGAAGGGGAAGCCGGCGTTACTGTTGTAGAACTGAAATAAGTGATGATGGAAGACCGGCCGAGATGGTGCAAGACAAAAGATTTTGTCAGTACTGAGAGTAGATGACGAATTTTGCAGGCATCTCAGCATGTCCGCCGACATAAGAATAGCATTCCGAGTATCATGGAGCTGACAAGAATGGGATCAGGCACGTTGCCTTTATTGCCTGCGCAGAAAAGAAGATCCGACAGAAAAGATGCTTTTATGGCCAGTTTTTTCCATGAGGGCGTCCTTGGCGGCGCAATCTATCTTCAAAAAGATAAGGCAATTTATAGGACAAATAAACTCCAAGTGGAACCTCAATATCGCAATCTGGAAATGCCGTACTACAATCTTGAGGAGATAGAAATAGGATGGGTGTGGTGTTTTCCCACTGTCACACTTTCGATGAAAAGTGGTGTTTCCTACAAGTTTATCTTAATGGAATCGGAAAAAATTTTTGCCCAGATTGGATGAGCTGAAAAATGGAGTTCTATTTTGACAGCCGGAAGTAACAGCGCTAAAAAAGGTGAATTGACGGATGTCCGAAGAAAGCGGATGTATAGAAGGGGGCGGGATTTTGCAGGACCTAAGTAACTTGCCGGTTGTTGTACCGGAAAAGAAACCAGTCAGCCGCAAAAAGGTGATTGGATGGTGCATTGCAGGGGTATTGACAGTTGTGTGTATCACTGTGGGAATTTTGGTGTGGATGGTTTTCCAGGACGACCATGCAGATACAAAGCCACAGGAAGCGTCTTTAGCGATCGCAGGGCCGGGAGTAGCTGCTGCAATGACAGGAAAAGCTCAAGAAATCACCATTCAGGATGTCAATGGGTTCCTGACATGGCTGTTGGAGAATAAACAGCCGGCGGAAACCCCGGAACAAGTGTACATTGAGCAGATTACACTGGCATTCCGCGGAGATGGGAGAATCGAAGCATATGTGCCGGTGCGGTATTCCGGCATGCGGGTTGCAGTGTTTTCGGCCGTAAAGTTGTGGTTTCAGGAAACGACGAGCGAGGTTTGCGTCCGGGTGGAGGAAATCTATTTGGGACGTTTGCCGGTAAAGCCGGAATGGGTGCTGAAATTGGCGGAAGAACAGTTTCCAAGCGGAATACGCCGGGATGGGGACATGCTGTATCTTGATGCGGAAATCTTTGCGATTCCGCTGGAAGATCTTGATTCGGAGCTGAAGCTTACCGGACTTTCCGTAGGCGAGGACTGTATGATGATCCGCACAACCGGCCTGATTGACGCGGCAGGGGATTACCTGAAAAATAAGCTTTCGTCGATTTTTGGGCACGATTTGGACCCCTATATTGATGGCTTTGGAGAGAGCCTGAAGGAATTTTTTTCCGGGACATGGCAAGATGACAGATCATCTTGAAAGAAAGCAGTAGAAAAGGCGGAGTTTTCCAATGAAGTTTGGTGTGGAAGGCTTCGCCTTTTGCTGTTCACCAGTCCTTGGCGGGATATATTTTGGCTTTTGTGGTTTTAGAATAGAATTGATTTAAATCAAAAAAATAAAAATGCCCAATTTGCTAACCAAACTGTTTTTGTGCCGACTATATTAAAGAAAGGTTTGACTGCCTGCTCTCTGATTTTGACAATGATTCCAAAAGGATCTCTGCAAAAATTGCTGCGGATATTGCAGGCTATATGAAAACACATATTGCAAAACATTTGCTCGGGGAATATCAATACTACAATTATTTGATTGCAAGTTCCCGTTTTTTGCACAGTGTGGTGGAAGAATGTATCAAGAGGGGACTGTTAATTCCTCCGGAAAAGAAAATTTGTGCAGAGGGAACGTTTATGGCAGTAAAAACATAATCATTTTCTATGGGGCCACGGGGAAGAAAATTCCCTCTGGCCCTTGACTTTTGCTTTGGATTCGTGTATAATACGCATCTGTAAAGCAAAACACTTTACAGTGGGAGGGCCGCTTATGGCAAAGAATTTGCAAATCTCTTTGCTGATGGATTTCTATGGCGAAATGCTTACAGAAAAACAGCGCGAAGTCATTGAGTATTACTATAACGACGACCTTTCCCTGGGCGAGATTGCCGCAAATGAAGGAATTACGCGCCAGGGAGTGCGCGATTCCGTCAAACGTGCGGAAGCTCAGCTTTTGGAGATGGAAGAACGGTTGGGATTAGCCAAAAGGTTCCGCCGGATCCAGTCTGGTTTAGAACAGATTCTGGACGCTGCGGAGAAAATTGAAGAGTATAATTCCCAGTATATTTACTCCCACGAAGTCAGCAACGAAGTCCGTCGTATTACGGAAATCGCACAGGAATTGTGTGACGAAGAATAAAGAATGGAAGAACAAGCTTTTCAGGAAGGCGGTGCGGCATGGCGTTTGAAGGACTTGCAGAAAAGCTGTCCAATGCGTTTAAAAATCTTAAAGCAAAAGGAAAACTCAGCGAATCGGATGTAAAGGCCGCAATGCGGGAAGTACGTCTTGCCCTGTTGGAAGCTGATGTCAACTATAAAGTTGCAAAAGACTTTACGAATAAAGTGACAGAACGCGCAATCGGCGCGGAAGTAATGGAAAGTCTCACTCCCGGTCAGATGGTGGTTAAGATTGTCAACGAAGAGCTTACCGCCTTGATGGGTGGGTCTCAGGCTAGACTTGCAACACCGTCCAAACCACCGGCAATCATTATGCTGTGTGGACTTCAGGGTGCTGGTAAAACGACCCATGCAGCAAAGCTGGCCAAAATGCTGAAAGGGCAAGGCCATCGTCCGTTACTGGTCGCAGGCGACGTTTACCGTCCTGCTGCAATCAAGCAGTTGCAGGTCGTCGGTTCACAGGCAGGTGTTCCGGTGTTTGAGATGGGCAATACGGACCCGGTGAAGATCTGTCAAGAAGCAATCCGTCATGCGCGCGATTATGGCAATGATATGGTGCTGATCGATACCGCCGGTCGATTGCAGATCGATGAAGAGCTGATGGATGAGTTGAAGCGGATTAAAGATGCCGTGGAACCTCATGAAATTCTCCTGGTAGTGGATGCGATGACCGGTCAGGAAGCTGTCAACGTAGCCAAGACCTTTGACAACCTGCTGAATATTACCGGTGTGATTCTCACAAAACTCGACGGCGATACCCGCGGCGGTGCAGCGCTTTCAGTGCGCGCCGTAACCGGAAAGCCGATCAAATATTCGGGTATCGGAGAAAAGCTGGACGATTTGGAGGTTTTCCATCCGGATCGTATGGCGTCCAGGATTTTGGGTATGGGCGATGTGCTGACGCTGATTGAAGAAGCTCAGTTGAAAATCGACCAGAAGGCGGCGCAAAAAACAGCCCAGAAAATGATCCAGAACAAGATGGATCTCAACGATCTGCTGGACCAGTTTGCACAGGTGAAGAAGATGGGACCGCTCAAGTCGGTGTTATCGAAGCTGCCGGGCTTGGATAAAGAATTAAAAGATGTCGATGTGGATGACCGTGCAATGGATCGTATGATGGCGATTATCCTGTCGATGACCAAGGAAGAGCGTGCAAAACCGTCTATTATCAACCCGTCCCGGAAACGCCGGATTGCGGCGGGTTCTGGTATGAAAGTAGAAGATGTCAACCGTTTGCTGCGTCAGTTTGAGCAGATGCAGAAAATGATGAAACAGCTCAAGGGAATGGGAAAACGCCGGTTTGGCGGATTTCCACCGATGTAACCGCAAGGATCCAACCAATGGGATCACCAATTGGTTTTGATAGAAGAAACCTAGAATTTTTGGAGGTAAACAGATTATGGCAGTAAAAATCAGACTGCGCAGGATGGGCGCAAAGAAAACCCCGTTTTATCGTATTGTAGTAGCGGATTCCCGCTTCCCGCGTGATGGCCGCTTTATCGAAGAGATCGGTTATTACAACCCGTTGGAAGAGCCGTCCGTTGTCAAGGTTGACCCGGAGAAGGTAAAGAAGTGGCTTGCAAATGGCGCACAGCCGACTGATACCGTAAAAGAGCTCTTCAAAAAACACGGCGTACTGTAATAACCCGGGAGGGATTAGCCAGTGGAAGAGTTGCTCATAACAGTCGCCCGGGGATTGGTGGAAGATCCAGATTCTGTTCGGGTAGATATTGACCCGCCGGCAGAAGACGGTACCGTAGTTTATCATCTGCATGTGGCGGAAAATGATATGGGTAGGGTGATTGGCAAGCAGGGACGCATTGCAAAAGCGATCCGTGTTGTTATGCGCGCTGCGGCCACCCGGAATAATGCAAAGGTTTCGGTCGAGATCGATTGATTTGCGGCCTTGGCCTGCACGTGGGAAAGGATAACCACCCACAGAATGCGCTTGAGGAGCCTTTTTCGGAAGGCTCCTTTCTTACATCCGGGAAAGTATCTGGCAATGCCAAAGAAATCACGGCTGTCTTTTGCAAGAGGGATGTCCGCAGAAAGACTGTGAGACAGTTTAGGAGGACCAAATGCTGAAACAATTTTTAGAAGCGGGGCGGATTGTCGGAACCCATGGGGTAAGAGGAGAGCTTCGCGTAGAGCCTTGGTGCGATTCGGCCGCTTTTTTGGCTGGTTTCCGGACACTTTATTGGGATCATGGAGCGTCTGCGGTGAAGGTGAAGTCGGCTCGACCGCATAAAAGCCTGTTGCTCCTGACTATTGAGGGATGTGATTCAGCCACAGAGGGTGACCTTCTTCGCGGGAAAATTTTGTATTTGAACCGTGATGACGTCAAACTTCCGGAAGGGAAATATTTCATCCAGGATATTATCGGACTTTCGGTGTTGGATGCAGATACAGGGAAAAAATACGGCACGCTGACAGAAGTTCTCAAAACTGGTGCAAACGATGTGTATCAGGTGGAGGATGCGGATGGAAAACAGTATCTTGTCCCGGTCATTCCGGATGTGGTTGTTTCGACGGATGTAGAGGCAGGAGAATTACATATCCGGCCGCTCAGGGGGATTTTTGACGATGAGGATTGACCTGTTGACACTGTTCCCGGAAATGTGTGAAACGGTGATGGCGGAAAGTATTATCGGCAGGGCGCGAAAAAAAGGCGCATTGCAGGTATGTTGTCACCAGATCCGAGATTTTGCATTTGACAAGCATAGCCGGGTAGACGATACGCTGTTTGGCGGGGGGATGGGGATGCTGTTGATGGCGGAACCGATTGCGGCATGCATGGACGACCTGATAGAGCATTTAGGCCGCAAGCCGCATAGTATTTATATGTCCCCACAAGGCAGCGTGCTGAATCAGGAAAAGGTAAAAGAACTTGCCCAATATGAGAATCTGATGATTTTGTGCGGGCATTATGAAGGCGTAGACGAGCGCGTATTGGAAGCGTACATTGATGAACAGATCAGCATCGGGGATTATGTTCTGACAGGTGGGGAACTCCCTGCGTTGGCGTTGGCTGATGCGGTATCGAGAATGATCCCGGGGGTGCTGTCAGACGATATCTGTTTTGAAGAGGAGAGCCATTTTGACGGACTGCTGGAATATCCGCAGTATACACGTCCGGCAAACTGGCGCGGGAGAGAAGTACCGGGGCTGCTTTTGACCGGGCATCATGCCAATATTGCGCGCTGGAGACATGAACAATCTCTGCTACGTACCGCGAAGTGGCGGCCGGATTTGTTAGAAACGGCAAATCTGACAGAAAAAGACCGTCAATTTTTAGAAAAGATGAGGGGAATATAAAACAAAAAAGAGGGGAATAATTGTGCAAAACAATCTAAAATGTTTGGTAAATTGCTGATAAAGCGAAAGACATCACAAAAGTTTTCAACATTATTAGCAAAATGCACAAATGCCCCGCGCGAGAAGATTGTTGGAATAGGGCATCAATCCAAAATTTATGAGAGTTTATTGACGGTGACTGGAATTGTGATATACTAATAATTGTATTCATTGCAAATATTTATCATGATTGTTTTAAATTGGCAATTTTCGTAGGTGGAACAACGAACTTATGATGGTATAGGAGTGAATGAAGAATGTGTGTTAAAGAAGTAATCGTTCAGAATCAGGTGGGGCTGCACGCACGTCCGGCTACGTTTTTCATCCAGAAGGCGAATGAATTCAAGTCGTCGATTTGGGTCGAAAAAGAAGAACGCCGCGTGAATGCGAAGAGTCTGTTGGGTGTGTTGTCTTTGGGGATTGTAGGCGGCACCTCGATCAAGATCATCGCAGACGGTACAGATGAGCAGGAAGCAGTCGATAACCTGATCGAATTGGTTCAGTCTGGCTTTGCTGAGTAATTTGTAACCAAAGTAAAGACAGCACCGCTAACACAGCGGTGCTTTTTTTCTAGCAAGATTTCAAGATCCGGGCAGGAGGGCTGACCAGTGGACGGTATGATGGAAGAACGTAATGAACGAATCCGGCGGCTGCGCGAAAAGGCGATGAAGCTCCCGCTGCATCCGGGGGTGTACCTGATGCGCGATAAGACTGGGAAAATCATTTATATCGGAAAGGCGAAAGCTCTGAAAAATCGTGTCAGCCAGTATTTCGGTTCAGAAAAGAACCATGAGGAAAAGGTCCGCAAAATGGTGTCGCACGTAGCGGATTTTGAATATATCCTGACCGACAGCGAGTTCGAGGCGTTGATCCTGGAATGCAGCCTGATCAAGCAGCATACGCCCAAATACAACATCCTGCTAAAGGACGATAAAGGCTATCGGTATATCAAGATCACCAACGGGCCGTGGCCGCGCATTTCTGAGGCTAAGCAGATGTCCGGCTACGCACAGTTTGTGGGGCCATATATGAGTTCCTGGGCAGTCAAGCAGGCTATCGACGAAGCCCTCAAGATTTTCCGGCTGCCGTCCTGCTCACGGAAATTCCCACAAGACATTGGCAAGGGGCGGCCGTGCCTGAATTATTTCATCAAGCAGTGCAGTGCACCCTGTCGAGGGGGCATCAGTGAGGAAGAATACCGGGAAACGGTTGCTGAGGCACTGGAATTTCTGCAGGGTGGCAGTACGGCGATGATCCAAAAGCTGACGGAGAAGATGAACGCTGCCGCAGAGCAGATGGAATTTGAAATCGCGGCAAAAATACGCGATAGGATTGCGGCGATCCGGAAGATGTCGGATCGCCAGAAAGTTGTCATGTCAAAAATCCCGGAGCAGGATGTCATCGCACTGGCGCAAGGTCCGTCAGCAGCGTGCTTTGAGGTGTTCCGTTTCCGGGATAGCCGCCTGTGCGACCGCGAAACGTTCCTGATGGGGGATATTTCTGGTGCGGCGGCAGCGCGTACAGAATTTTTACAGCAGTATTATTCGATTCGGGACAGGGTACCGCCGCGTATCCTGTTGGACAGCGAAGCGGCGGACACAGAAGTCCTGGAAGAATGGCTGAGCCAGAAAGCAGGCCGGAAAGTGACCGTTACAGTGCCGCAGAGAGGGGAACAGGCACAGCTTGTGGAGATGTGCCGGAACAATGCCGCGGAACAGCTGGCCCAGTCCACAGGACGTACCGGGAGGGAAACGTCTGCGCTGGATGAACTGAGCCGCCTGTTGGGAATGGAACAGCCGCCGCATTATATCGAATCGTATGATATTTCGAACTTGGCTGGCGGCGAAAATGTGGCGGGAATGGTTGTGTTTGAAAATGGGCGCCCGCTTAAGTCGGCATACCGAAAATTCAAGATCAAGACGGTGGAAGGCCAAGATGACTATGGCTCCATGCGGGAAGTGATCCGCCGGCGCTTGGCGGAATATGAGGAACAGAAAGATTCCGGGGAAGGGTTTGGCCGGCTTCCGGATTTGATCCTGTTGGATGGAGGACGCGGCCATGTGGCAGCTGTGCGCCCGCTGATTGAAGAAGCCGGGCTGCAAATCCCGGTTTATGGGATGGTGAAGGATGATAAACACCGCACGCGTGCGATTGCCGAAGACGGTGGAGAAATCAGCATCAATGCTGCACGGAGCGCGTTTACGCTGATTTCGACGATTCAGGACGAAGTACACCGTTACGCGATCGGATATCACCGTCAGATGCGTAAAAAAAATACGATCTCTTCTACGCTGACATCTATTCCGGGAGTGGGGACAGTGCGCGCACGAAACCTGCTGAAACATTTTAAGACAGTAACAGCGATTCGGTCCGCAGACCTGGAGGAATTGGAAAATGCACCGGGAATGACGAAACCAGCAGCCAAATGCGTCTATGAATATTTTCACGGCGATGAAAAAAATGACGGGATTGGTTGACAGTTTGGCTTGTTGATGGGATAATAAGAAAAATGAAATGGGCGGAGGAAGTTTATGCGTGTGATTACCGGAGAAGCGCGAGGGAAACGGCTGGCTACGCTGGAAGGCGAACAGGTAAGGCCAACTCCGGACCGGGTAAAAGAAGCGCTTTATAATATTATCCAATTTGAGGTCGAAGGGCGTACTTTTCTGGATTTGTTTGCGGGGTGCGGACAAATCGGGATTGAGGCGCTGAGCCGTGGGGCGAAACAGGCTGTTTTTGTGGATGCGTCCAAAGCGTCGGTTGAGGTGACGCAAAAGAATTTAAAGACGGTGGGGTTTGAAGACCGCGCAAAAGTTTATCAGACGGATTCCTTGGTGTTCCTCAGCCAGAAGCGGGGACCGTTTGATTTGGCTTTTCTGGACCCGCCGTACCGCAGCGGATTGTTGCAGCGGGCGCTGGAATTGCTGCCGGACTGCATGAGCCGAGGCGGGACAATTATCTGTGAGCACCCGCGTGAGGAAGAACTTCCGGAAGAGGCGGGGGATTTTCGGGCGGTCAGGTCCTATCGTTACGGAAAGATCCTGCTGACGCTATACCGGCATAAGGATGTGGTGGAAGGATGAGGATAGCAATTTGCCCAGGGAGCTTTGACCCAGTGACATTAGGGCATATGGATATCATCACAAGGGCGCAGAAAGTATTTGATAAAGTGATTGTGGCGGTGCTGATTAACCCCGAAAAGCATACAAGTTTTACGGTAGAAGAGCGCATCGATTTGCTGAACCGTGCGACGGCCGGGTTGGAAAATGTGGAAGTTGTAGGATTTAACGGTCTGTTGGCGGATTATGCCAGGATGCGGAACGCAGCGGCGATCGTCAAAGGATTGCGCGCTGTTACGGACTTTGAATATGAGTTCCAGATGGCGTTGATTAATAAGAAGCTGAATCCCGGCTTGGAAACCATGTTCCTGACGACAAGTTCGGAAAACATGTTTTTAAGTTCGAGTATCGTCAAACAAATTGCCAGTTTTGGCGGGGATATTTCCAATTTTGTTCCGGAATGTATTTTGCAGGATATCCAGGAAAGATTATGTACAGGAGGTCGTAAGGAATGAACACCGAGGAATTGCTGGATGAGTTATATGAAATGGTGGACAGAGCCTGGAATTTGCCGCTGAGCGGCGGCAGGGCGGTCCTGGACGGTGAAGAAGTCAAACAGATCCTGGATGAAATTCGGGATAGCCTGCCGCAGGAACTCCGCCAGGCGAAAGCGATCGTGGCGGACCGTGCGCAGATTGTAAGCGATGCAAAACGGGAAGCGGAAACGATCATCCGGGTAGCGGAGGAACGCGCACGGAATATGGTAAACCAGGATGAAATCGTAAAGCAGGCGCAGGCGCGTGCTAACGACCTGATCACGCAGGCACAGGCAAAATTCCGGGAAATGCGCAGGGCGTCCAACGATTATATTGACGACCTGATGAAGCGGACGGACGACGCATTGGCGGAAAGTCTGGCAGAATTGCGCAAGACACGGCAAAACATCAAGGCGTCACAGCGCAGCGGAAATCAATAAAAATTTTGGAAATATTATCCAGTTGTGATTTTTGGGCAGGGCTCTACCAGATATGGTAGAGTCTTTGTTTTTGTGTCCAAATATGTGGGAAAAACGGAAAATACGCCCCTTTTTTGTAGGAATTCTTCCGAAAAAATTAGTTGCAATCCTGTTACAAATACGCTATAATTTACTCAAAAGTGGTGAAAGGTGGGGGAGAGTGACACTTTAGCCCAGAATGGGCTCTCGTTCCCTCCGAAAATGCATTATGTTGATCGGTGAATACCAACATAATATTGACCCAAAAGGCAGGGTAATCGTCCCCGCCAAGTTCCGAGAGGATCTTGGCGAATGTTTTTATGTCACGAAGGGACTGGACGGATGCCTTTTTGTCCTTTCTCCGCGGGAGTGGAAAAGACTGCAGGATAAGGTGATGGCAATGCCCATCTCCAAGGCGAGAGGGTTGCAGCGATTCTTCTTTTCCGGGGCGGCGGAAGTCGAACCGGACAAGCAGGGACGTATCCTTTTGCCGCAGCAGCTGCGCGATTACGCACATCTGATCAAAGATGTAACGGTGATCGGCGCTTCCACAAGGGCTGAAATCTGGGATACCTCTCATTGGGAGGAATTCAATGCCAGCCTGACAGAAGAAACCATTGCCGAAGCAATGGATATGCTGGATCTGTAAGGCGGTGGCAGGATGGAATTTCAGCATAAACCGGTACTTTTTGAGGAAACAATCCGTTCCCTTGAAATCCGGCCGGATGGGGTGTATGTGGATGGTACCGCAGGCGGCGGAGGCCATTCCGAAGCGATTTTACAGCAGCTGGACGGCGGGACACTGATCTCGATCGACCAGGACCCGGATGCCATTAAAACAGTGTCACAACGTCTTGCTAGGTATCCGGGGTCTGTCATCCGCCAGGGAAATTTTGCTTCGATGCGCAGTATCGTAGAGAATTGCGGATTCCAGGCTGTGGATGGCGTTTTGTTGGATATAGGGGTGTCCTCTTATCAGTTGGACAATCCGGAACGTGGGTTTTCTTATCATCATGATGCGCCGCTTGATATGCGAATGAGCCAGTCAGGGACAAGCGCAAAAGATCTTGTGAATACGCTGCCGTGGCAGGAACTTGCCGGGATTATCAGCCGGTATGGGGAGGATAAAAATGCGGTGCGTATTGCAAAAGGGATTGTCAAGGCGCGAGAGGAAGCTCCCATTGAAACTACGGTACAGTTAGCCGAAGCGGTAAAAGCAGCACTGCCCGCAGCAGTAAAGCGGGAGCAGGGGCATCCGGCAAGGAGAACGTTTCAGGCGCTGCGCATTGCCGTTAACGGCGAACTGGACAGGCTTTCGGAAGGTTTGGATGCAGCGTTTGAACTGCTGAAACCGGGAGGAAGACTTGCGGTGATTACCTTTCATTCTTTGGAGGACCGCATGGTGAAACAGAGAATGGCGTCATGGTGTACGGGGTGTACCTGCCCGCCGGATTTTCCGGTATGCGTGTGCGGGAAAAAGCCCAGGGCGGAACTGGTCTATAAAAAGGGACTGGCGCCGTCGGAGGAGGAATTGGAAGAGAATCCGAGAAGCAGGAGTGCAAGGCTTCGCGTGTGTGTGAAATTGCAGTAATAGTTGGGAGTGGAAAAGATGGCGGGACAGAACCGTAATGTAGCGTATGACCTTTCTTTATTTGAGCCGAAGCCTCTGGAACGGCAAGAACAGAAAAGTAATATTGTAGAACTGCCTAAAGAACAACTGGAGAAAAATCGGAAAAATAAGGTCAGCCCGTTACGGATGATCGCTACCTTTTTTGTTATGGCGGCGCTGGTTGGGGTAGTAACCACGATTGTATACAGTCAGGTACAGCTTACAGAGCTGACCGATCAGGTTAATGCTGCGGCAAAACAGCTGGAAGAAAGCGAAAGTGTTTATACACAACTCAAGATGAAATCAGACTACCAGTTTTCGCTGCAGACGGTTGAAACGTATGCAAAAGATACTTTGGGGATGAAAAAGATTAACCAGAACCAGGTAGTATGTATCAGCCTTTCAGAGGGAGATAAAGGCGAAGTTCTGCAGGAGAGCTGTTGCGATTGGGTTTCCTCTGTATGGAATTGGCTGCAAAACCTGGTGTCATAAAAAGAATAGCCGGTAAATAAGTATTAATACCACATACAAACGTAAGGACCCGGCAGCAGGCCGGGAGAAGCGCGATGGTATTGAAAAAGGAGAGTTAAGAGGGAATCTTGACTCTCATCTTTTTATCCGGGCGTTTCCCGACAGGAGGAACCCAAATGGCAAAAGGTACAACGGTAAGAATGTGGCGCAGGACACTGTTTGTTCTGTTGCTGCTCAT
>CALWKP010000248.1 GCA_944381295.1 uncultured Clostridia bacterium
GTGCAGGTAGCCTCGGGACGTTTTGGCGTCCACAAGGCATATCTGGAAGCGGGAGCCGCTATTGAAATCAAAATGGGTCAGGGAGCAAAACCCGGGATCGGGGGACATTTGCCAGGGGCGAAAATCGTAGGAGATGTGTCTAGAACCAGGATGATTCCGGAAGGCTCAGATGCGATTTCTCCGGCGCCGCATCACGATATCTATTCGATTGAGGATTTGCGTCAGCTTGTGTATTCCCTAAAAGAAGCGACGGAATATCAAAAGCCTGTAATTGTAAAAGTGGCGGCAGTTCATAATATTGCAGCGATTGCGAGTGGTATCGCCAGGAGCGGCGCAGATATTATTGCAATCGATGGGTTCCGCGGCGGGACAGGTGCTGCGCCGACCAGGATTCGGGATAATGTAGGGATTCCGGTAGAACTTGCACTTGCGGCGGTGGACCAAAGACTGCGAGAGGAAGGCATCCGCAACCAGGTTTCCCTGATCGTCGGAGGAAGTATTCGGAGCGCTTCGGATGTAATCAAAGCAGTCGCATTAGGAGCAGATGCATGTTATGTTGCGACAGCGGCGTTGATCGCACTTGGCTGCCGGTTATGCCGCAGCTGCCAGAGCGGAAATTGTAACTGGGGAATCGCAACGCAGCGGCCGGAATTGGTCAAGCGGTTAGACCCGGACGTCGGCAGTAGAAGACTGGTAAACTTGATGACGGCATGGAAGCACGAAATGAAGGAATTTATGGGTGGAATGGGTGTTAACTCGATGGAAGCCCTGCGGGGGAACCGGCTGATGCTGCGGGGTGTAGGACTGCATGCCAAGGAGCTGGAGATTCTTGGCATTTCGCATGCGGGGCAATAAGGCGGGCAAGTTTTGAAAGCGATGCATAGCGAAAGGATAAAGGGTGTGGTATAATGATGACAATCTTGGAAGCAAATCGCCTGAGAGGGGCGGCATTAAACGATGCGATCCGGGAATCTCCGGGAGCCTGTACCATTACCGGATGCTTGGGAGAACGGTTCATTGGGGCAGGGATGTCCGGGAAAGTACTGAAAATCAGTGGGATTCCGGGAAATGCTCTGGGCGCGTATCTGGATGGAGCAGAAATCGAAGTGGAAGGGAACGCACAGGATGCTGTGGGAGATACCATGAATGCGGGACGTATCGTGATCCATGGAAGCGTAGGCGATGCTGTTGGGTATGCGATGCGAGGCGGAGAGATATTTGTCCGGGGGAATGCCGGTTATCGTGCAGGAATCCATATGAAAGCCTATCGGGAAAAGCTTCCGGTTATGGTAATCGGCGGATGTGCAGGAAGCTTTTTAGGAGAATACCAAGCTGGCGGGATGATTATCGTGTTAGGACTGGAAAGCGGCGGCAAAAGAATTGTAGGCAATTTTCCGGGGACAGGAATGCATGGCGGGAAAATGTTCTTGCGTTCAGACTGCCGGGATATCCTGTTCCCGGGACAGGTGACCGCATCGCCCGCATCGCCGGAGGACCTGGAGGAAATCAGGGGATATCTGGAGGAATTTGGCAGGCTGTTTTCGGTAAGTGTCGAAGACCTTTTGGCGTCCCCGTTTACAGTGGTGACTCCAGACAGTAAAAATCCATATCAGCAGATGTATGTTGCAAACTAAGGAGAAAGCAGGTAGGGATATGAAGTATTCAACGCAAGAGGTCCTTCAGTATGTCGGAGAAGAAGATGTCAAGTTTATTCGTCTTGCTTTCTGCGACGTGTATGGAAAGCAAAAAAACATTTCCATCATGCCGGGGGAACTGGAACGGGCGTTCCGGTATGGGATAGCGGCCGATGCATCTGCGATCGCCGGATTTGGAGGGGAAGTTCATTCGGATTTGTTCCTTCATCCAGACCCATCCACGATTACGGTACTTCCCTGGAGACCAGAACACGGGAGGGTAGTCAGGATGTTTTGTGATATTACCTATCCGGACGGTCGGACGTTTGAGAATGATGCGCGAAGTCTTTTGAAGCGTGTTGTTGAGGAAGCTCGGAACGAGGGATACACGTTTGCGTTTGGATCAGAAATGGAATTTTATCTGTTCAAGCTGGATGAAAACGGAGATCCAACGAAAATCCCGTATGACAGGGCTGGATATATGGATATTGCTCCGGATGATAAAGGAGAAAATGTACGGCGGGAAATCTGTCTGACGCTGGAACAAATGGGAATCCGGCCGGAAGGATCACATCATGAAGAAGGTCCGGGACAAAACGAAATTGATTTCAGGTATTCAGATCCGCTGACAGCGGCAGACAATGCCGTTACATTCAGCGCGGTGGTAAAGACCATTGCAGGAAGAAATGGCCTTTGTGCAGATTTTTCTCCGAAACCATTGGAAGAAAGTCCAGGAAGCGGAATGCATATCAATTTGTCGGTGCAAGGGAAAGACGGAAAGGATGCTATGCCGCAAATGATCGCAGGGATTTTGGAAAAGATTGCGGAGATGACGGTGTTCCTGAATCCAACGGAAAAATCGTATGAACGATTGGGTAAGGATAAGGCACCCCGGTATATTACTTGGTCAAGCGAAAACCGGTCACAGTTGATTCGGATTCCTGCTGCGGTAGGGGAATATCGCCGTGCAGAGGTGCGTTCCCCCGATCCTTCTGCAAATCCTTATATTGCCTATTCTCTGCTTATCAAGGCGGGATTATATGGAATTCAAAACCAGTTAGAACTGCCGAAACCTGCGGATATCAATTTGTTTTCGGCGGACCCTGAAATTTTGTCAGCCTATCGGGTGTTGCCCAGGTCGTTGGAGGAAGCGGTAGAATGTGCGCGTACAAGCCGCTTTATTGCAGAATGTCTGCCGGAAAGCCTGGCTTCAACATATTACGGGGTGATCTAGCAGCAGAAGCTGTTGTGGAGAGGAGAGGAGAAACATGGAAATCAAAGAGCGTGTTTACAGCGTTCTGATCGTTTCATCCTCAGAGAAATTCAACCAAGCGTTATTGGGATTACTCCCGACGTCCAATTATAGTCCGATTTGTTTTGCGGGAAATGTGAGTGCGGCTAAGCGGGAAATGCTGGAACGTGAGTTTGATTTTGTGTTCATCAACACGCCGCTTCCCGATGATTTTGGAATAAAGTTTGCGGTCGATTTGAGTCATGGAAAAAGCACGGTAGCATTAGTTTTTGTAAGGAGCGAAATTTACAGCGAAGTTTATGAAAAGGCTGTGGTGCATGGAGTTCTGACACTTCCGAAGCCGACGTCGGCGCAAGCCATGAACCAGGCGTTCGACTGGATGTGTGCGATTCGGGAACGGCTGAGACGTCAGGAAAAGAAGACGTTGTCGATGGAAGAAAAGATGGAAGAAATCCGTTTGATTAACCGGGCAAAGTGGCTTTTGATCGGAGAGTTGAAAATGACGGAAAGCGAAGCGCATCGCTATTTGGAAAAGCAGGCGATGGACAGATGTGTGACGCGGCGGGAAATCGCAGAAAATATCATAAAAACGTATCAATAAAAAGGCCGGAGAACCGATTCTGTGGAAAAGTGTCCCAGAAAAATCAGTTCTCCGGCTGTTTTTAGTTTTTAGGAACGCCCACAATCCATCGCAAGCTGTTCCAGAATGCGGGAAGAACGTTCTTTGGTAAGAGAGCGAATTTTTTCCCTGAGAGGAAGAACCGCTGCGGGCGGGACAGAAAGTTCCTGAATCCCAAAAGCAAGGAAAGTTTCTGTTAAGGAGAGATCGGCAGCAAGTTCTCCGCAAATTCCGACACGGATTCTATGACGGTTGGCATTTTGGGCAATAATGCGAAGCAGTTCCAACACGGCAGGATGATAAGGGTCAAAAAAATCTCCAAGTCCTGGATGCTGACGATCCAGCGCTAAGGTGTATTGTGTCAAATCGTTGGTGCCGATGCTGAAAAAATCCACCTCCTGAGCAAGGCGGCCGCTGAGCATGGCAGCAGCAGGAGTTTCGATCATAATGCCAAGCGGAAGGGAAGGAGAGAAAGCAACCCCTTCTTCGAGCAGTTCCTCCCGTACTTGCGCGGCGATCTCTTTGATTTTTTGGACTTCCCAAAGGGATGTAATCATTGGGAACATGATTTCCACATTGCCGTAGGCAGATGCGCGGTAAAGGGCACGCAGCTGTGTGCGGAACAGCGATGGATGAGTAAAGCAGATGCGGATTGCACGCATCCCAAGGGCAGGATTGGATTCTTCCGGCAAAGACAGCCAGGGAGCTTGTTTGTCCGAACCGATATCCAGTGTCCGGAAAACAACCGGCTTTCCCTGCATACGTGCCGCCGTTTCCCGGTAAACAGAGAATTGTCCCTCTTCGGATGGCGGTGTGTCGCGGCCAAGAAAAAGAAATTCGGTACGAAATAGACCGATTCCTTCTGCGTCGTTGGATAGTACAGCGTCCAAATCGTCAAGTCTACCAATATTGGCGTAAGTCAGGAGCTTTACGCCGTCTTTGGTCATGGACGGTTTTCCTTTGAGAAGGGAAACCAACTGCTTTCTTTCTGTATCCTGACGGAGTTTTTCCAAAAATTGCTTGCGGGTTGATTCGTCGGGTTCCAAAATTACAAGACCATTTTTGCCGTCTACCACGGCTTCCCGTCCGTCTGCGTCC
>CALWKP010000249.1 GCA_944381295.1 uncultured Clostridia bacterium
CGAAATATAATAAGACCCACCCCATACCGGACCTGACCGGAGATATCACGGAGGGACAGATCATTCTCTCTCGTGACCTGTATATGAAGGGAATTGCGCCTCCAATCGACGTGCTTCCGTCGTTGAGCAGGTTGAAAAATAAGGGGATTGGTACGGGCAAGACCAGGGAGGACCACGCCGATACGATGAACCAGATTTTCTCTGCTTATGCAAGAGGAAAAGAAGCGAAAGAACTTGCTGTTGTCCTTGGGGAATCTGCCCTTTCTGATATGGATAAGCTGTATGCAAAGTTTGCGGATGCCTTTGAAAAAGAATATGTTTCCCAGGGGTATGAAGCTGACCGTAGTATCGAGCAAACCTTACAGATTGGTTGGGAACTGCTCTCCATCCTTCCCAGGACAGAATTAAAGAGGATCCATCCGGAATATATTGAGCAGTATATGCCGAAGCAGTAAGGAGGGGTCGCAATGGCGAAAGTAAACCCGACCCGGATGGAACTGTCGAAGGTCAAAAAAAGACTTAAGACAGCGGTGCGCGGGCATAAGCTGCTGAAAGATAAGCAGGACGAAATGGCACGACAGTTTATGATGTATATCCGCAAAAACAGGGAATTGCGGCTGGAAGTCGAAAAAATTCTGGCAAAGGCAATGGGGGCGGTAGCACTTGCGGAAGCAGAAATGGGTGCAGGTGCGCTGGAAGAAGCTTTGCTGGTACCAGCGGCGTCAGTGCCAGCGGAATTCGGCCTGGGAAGCATCATGAGTATGGATGTGCCGCAGATCACCCTGTCGGAAGGAAAAGCAGGGAGCGGATTGCCTTATGGCCTTGCGTTTTCCTCGGAGAAGCTGGACCAGGCGGTGATCGATATGGGAGAACTCATGCCGAAGCTGCTGGAGTTGGCACAATGTGAGAAGATTTGTGATATGCTTGCGGATGAAATGGAGCGGACGCGTCGGCGTGTCAATGCGCTGGAATACGTCATGATTCCGGAAATGAAGAGTACGATTAAGTATATTACGATGAAATTGGAAGATAATGAACGAGGAAACCTGACAAGATTGATGAAAGTCAAAGAAATGATGGCAGCAGAAACAAGTGCCTGAGGAAATCGAGAAATCAGGCATTTGAGGAAGCCGGACAGGGGCTGTTGTAAAATGTAGGCATACTTTTGCAGCAGCCCTTTTGTATGTTTGGAAATGAGTCGGCGAGAAAAGGAGAAGGTTATGGAAGCATTGGTGATCTTCGGGAGTCATTATGGGACGGCCAAGAGATATGCAGAAGAATTAGCACGGAAATTGGGTGCGGAAGCGGTAGATTACCGTAAAGTTGGGAACATTCCGAAAGATAAAGCGGTAGTGTATATCGGTTCTCTCTATGCCGGTGGTGTGGTGGGATTATCCAAAACCATAAAGAAGCAAAATGCAGGGCATGTGGGGATGCTTGTGATTGCCACAGTCGGGTTGGCGGACCCGGAAAATGAAAATAACATCCAACATATCCGGGAATCTCTTAAGAAGCAGCTTCCTATCCCGGTGTATCAGGAAGCAAAGATTTTTCATTTGCGCGGCGGGATAGATTACAAAAGGATGAATATCAAACACAAGATCATGATGAAGGCTTTATATAGCCAATGCAAAAGAATGCCAGAAGGAAAGCAGGATGAAGAGACGAAATGTTTCCTGGAGACCTATGGCGGGACAGTCGATTATGTGGATTTTGATAAACTGGATAAGATTTGCCAAGTGTTGAAAGATTGAGACCAGTACAACGAAGATTTTTTGAAAACGATTAGAGAATGATAAGAAAGATTAAAATATGAACATTCTATAAATCTTGTATTGGTAACAGCATTGTAAGTTGAAACTATCCGGCTTTTGCGTATATAATACCGACAGTGGGCAAGCAGATTGCAGATGCCTGGGGAAATCCCCGAATGGTAAAGAAGGGAAGAGATTGATGAAACGCTGTTGCAGTGCGGTGATCGTGGCCGCAGGAGAATCCGCCCGGATGGGAATGGGGACTTCGAAACAGTTTTTGCCCCTCATGGGAATTCCTGCCATTGCCCATACTTTGAAAGCTTTTGAAGTGGCGCCGCCAATCGATCAGGTGGTGATCGTATGCCGGGAACAGGATGTCCCAGAGATGAAACGCTGTGTCAAAGAGTTTTGTTTTTCCAAGGTAAATGCGGTGGTGCCGGGAGGCGAAACCCGCCAGAAATCGGTCGCAGCCGGAGTCAAAGCGGCAGGAAATGCCGACTTTTTGGCTATTCATGATGGAGCCAGAGCGTTGATTACACCGTTGGAGATCATGAAGGTGATGGAAGACGCGTTTGTGTACGGTGCTTCTGCTTTGGCTGTCCCAGTGAAAGATACGGTAAAGGTTGTCGGGAAAGACGGCCTCATTACTGCTACACCAGATCGTTCTACGCTTTGGGCGGTACAGACGCCGCAAGTGTTTTCCAGGGAAATCTATCAGGAAGCGATGGCTGCGGCAGAAAAAAGCGGTGCGGATTACACGGATGATTGTCAGATGGTAGAGAGGATTGGCCGTGCGGTACATATTTGTCAAGGGGCATATTCCAATATCAAGCTGACAACGAAGGAGGATCTTCCCACTGCGGAAGCAATCCTGAAAGCCAGGAAAGGGATGGGATTGTGATGCGGATTGGACATGGATATGATGTACATCGGCTGACAGAGGACAGAAAGTTGATATTAGGCGGGGTGGAAATCCCGTATAGCAAGGGATTATTGGGACATTCGGATGCGGATGTGTTGGCTCACGCAGTCAGCGACGCACTTTTGGGCGCGGCAGCGATGGGGGATATCGGGAAACTTTTTCCAGATCATGACCCGGCATACCTTGGAGCAGACAGTATGGAACTGTTGCGGCAGGTTGGAGAGCGCTTGCGGGAAAACGGATGGCAAGTGGGGAATCTTGATGCGACGGTCATTGCGCAAGCTCCCAAACTGGCACCGTTCATTGAGAAAATGCGGGTTAATTTGGCGTCAGCACTAGGGATAGAGGTTTCGGAAGTGAGCGTGAAAGCGACAACGGAAGAAGGATTAGGCTTTTCCGGACGAGGAGAAGGGATTGCCGCACATGCCGTATGCCTGATTGAGAAAATGGGAATGTAGACAAAACGCTTGTTGCCAGCATACTCTGTAATAAAACAGAGAGGTGATGGTGATGGGCAAGCCTATCATTTTGCTCAGCTCGGTGACTTATGCCATGCGTGGCCGGGATTTACTGATGCGCTATGGTAAGAAAGCTTACGTAGAGCGAGTAGCGTCTAATGGAAAGACAGGATGTGGTTATGGGCTTTATGTGCCAAAGGATGTCGATGAGGCAGAAAAGATTTTAAAAGAAAATGGGATCCGCGTTTTGGGGAGATCGGAAAGGGATGGCAGGAAATGATCTATCTGGACAATTCAGCCACGACATTTCCCAAACCTTCGCGGACAGTGGCAGCGGTACAAACGGCATTCCGACGGTATGGTGCAAACCCGGGCAGGAGCGGGCATGCCATGTCGATGGCAGCAGAAGAAGAGATGTACCGATGCCGGAAAACAGCCGCTGAGTTTTTTGGAGCTCCGGGCCCAGAATGTGTAGCATTTACCCTAAATTGTACGCAGGCACTGAATATGGTGCTGAAAGGGAAACTTCATCCGGGAGACCATGTAGTGACATCATGTCTGGAGCATAATGCGGTGATGCGGCCGCTGAAAGCTCTGGAAAGCCAAGGTGTTTCCTGGACAGCTGCACAAGTTGTTCCGCACGACAATGATGCGACATTGGATGCTTTTCGAAAAGCACTGCGCCCAAACACAAAATTAGTTGTCTGTACACATGCTTCCAATGTGTGGGGAATCCGACTGCCGATCGAAAGAATTGCTGCGTTATGCGGGGAATATGGGGTTCCGGTTGCGGTTGATTGCGCACAAAGTGCAGGAATTTTGCCAATAGATATGGAGAAATATGGTTTTTCCTATCTTTGCATCGCAGGTCATAAAGGCTTATATGGACCGATGGGAACAGGAATGTTGATTGCCAGGGATGGAGAAGGATTGTCCACAATCCTGGAAGGGGGTACCGGCACGGGGTCGGCCTCCTTTGAACAGCCGGAGAGTATGCCGGACCGTATGGAAAGCGGGACGCCGAATGTTCCTGGAATCGCAGGATTGCGTGCAGGGATGCAATTTGTGACGTCAAAAGGAATCAACAGGATATTTCATCATGAGATGAATTTGATTCAACGACTTTATGGACGTTTGGAAAAAACACCAAACATTCTGTTATATACACAACGCCCGGATGATCAGTACGATGTACCGGTTTTATCTTTTAATGTAGAAGGAATGCCGAGCGAGACAGTCGGGAGGGCCCTGAACGAAAGAGGATTTGCTGTCCGTGCAGGACTGCATTGTGCGCCGGCAGCGCATATGTTTTATGGGACGATAGAGACCGGAGCTGTACGAGTGAGTCCATCGGTGTTCAGCAACATGAACGAAATCGAGGGTTTTGTTTTGGCCTTAATGAAGATAATCAGGAAATAAGGAACAAAAACGTTGCATATCCTTTGAACTATGGTAAAATAAAAATAGCGGGATCCTTAAAGGAAAAGGAATGTGTATCGTTATTGGAGAGGAAAACGCATGGATTGGTTAGTGAATGGATGGAACAGCATCATAGATTGGCTGCAAAGCGCCGGCGCGATTGTGCTGGAGCTTGTTTGGTCGTTTAAATTTACGGATGTACTGGATATTGTTATTGTTTCGTTTATTATTTATAGTGCAATCAAGCTGGTCAGGGAGACAAGAGCGGAACAGTTGGTCAAAGGATTGCTGATCATGCTGATCGCATGGCTTTTGTCGTCCTACTTACAGCTTTATATGATAAAAAGCTTTTTCAATTACTTTTTCCAGTTTGGTTTGTTGGCGTTTCTGGTGGTATTCCAGCCGGAAATCCGCCGTGCTTTGGAACAGATTGGCCGTTCCAGGATTACCAGCGGGAAAGGTTGGTTTTCCATGGTTTCTTCAAAAGAAGCGGAATTGGAAAATCAACAGGTGATGAAATGCATCAACGCGGTAGTAGAGTCTTGTGCTTCTTTCCAAAAATCGAAAACAGGAGCTTTGATCGTGTTTGAAATGCAGACAAAGCTTGGCGATATCATTGATACCGGCACCGTAGTGAATGCGGAGCCATCCGTTCCGATTATCGGCAACATTTTTTGGAACAAAGCGCCTTTGCACGATGGTGCGATGGTAATCCGGAATGGGATGGTTTATGCAGCAGGCTGTATCCTTCCGCTGACAAAGAGCGACAGTGTCAGTGTGGAACTTGGTACCCGTCATAGAGCAGCGATTGGAATGAGTGAGAATTCGGATGCAATCATTGTGGTGGTGTCGGAGGAAACGGGACAAATCTCGATTGCGGTAAAAGGGGTTCTTACCCGGAATTATACAAGGGAAACATTGCGAAGCGAACTGGAAAGCCTGGTGCTTCATGACACGGAAGCTGGCGAAAAACGCGTCGGGAAAATCCCTTCGATCATGAGGGGGAGAAAGCATTGAAAAATCATAAAAAAATAAAGCTGTTTTCCTTTTTTTCACTGTTCTATAATGACCGTTTTGTCTTGATTTTCTCGATTTTTGTGTCGATCGTGCTGTGGTTTATTGTGGCGTCGATTAACACGGCAGATCGTCCCCGCGAAATCAATGATGTTCCGGTAACGGTCACTTTGTCGGAAAGCGCCCAGGAAAGTAACCTGAAGGTGTTCAGTCAAAGTGTGGAAACGGCAAAGGTATCCATTCGTGGGGATAGCGTGGCTGTTTACAGTATTGATCCATCCAATTTAAAAGTAGTCGCAGAAGGGGCTTCTTCGATCACACAGCCTACCAGCGTGTCTCTGCGGCTGAAAGCGGAACTTCCATCGCAGGTTATCGGCGATTATAGTATCGAGATCGAACCGAGTTCGGTGTTTGTAGATGTCGACTATTATAAGGAAGTGCCGTTTGAAATCAGCACAGAAAATATTATCTATAAGGCAAACAGCGCCTATCTTGTCAGCGAACCATCTTTATCGACAGATACGGTAACCATTTCTGGCCCGGAAAAAGAAATTGACAAGATTGCCAAAGTGACCGTAGACCATGAAATTAAAGGCGAATTGGCATCGACCCAGAATTTCACGGAAAGTTTAGTTTTGTATGATAAATATGGGGAGAAAATACCGACAGATAAGTTTACTCTGAGTACAGAAACTGTCGATGTTACGATTACGGTGTTAAGCCGTCAGTATTCTTCGTTGGAGGCGACATTTACTAATCAGCCGCCAGGAGTAGATGTGGAAGATATCGTGACAATTGATCCGGAAAGTATTCAGGTTGCCGGGCCAAATGATATTTTGTCTAATTTTACTTCCATTAGTTTGGAAGCGATTGACTTCTCAGAAATCAGTCCTACGAACAATACGTTCCGTTCATCGATCACGCTTCCAGCAGGATGCAGAAATATCAGTATGATTCATGAAGCGACGATTACGCTGGATATGTCTGGTTTCACGACGAAGCATATCACTCTGGAAAGTCCGAATTTTGAAATCAGGAACCTGTCTGCCAATAAGACATCGGAGGTATATACCAAAACATTGGATGTTGTTCTGGTAGGACCGCCAAGCGTACTGGCAAATCTGAAAGAGGAAGATATTACAGCGGTGATCGATCTATCCGGAAAGGAATCCTTTACCGGACATATTGAATTACCTATTTCTATTGAAATCAGTTCCAGTGATAGCGTATGGGCTTATGGAAAGTACCAGGCGAGCGTGGAAATTGGAGAAAATACGAATTAAACAAACGATAAAACAGAAGATACGGAAAAACCGGGCTGTCAGAGGAATGACGGCCCGGTTTTTGCTGTAAGAACCAGCCGGATATCCGGAACTTTTCCAGGAATGGGAATAAATATTGAATAAATTGCCGCAAAATGGTACAATGAAACATTATGGGGCAGGTGTAGCGTGTGAATATCAAAAAATGGAAAGTTTTGCCATTAAATAAAGATGCGGCGGCAAAAATATCGGAAGAAATGGGATTGCCGTTTTTTCTGGCGATGCTTCTGGAAATTCGGGGGATTTCAGAACCGATTCAGATACAGGAACTTTTTGCATCGGGGACGGCTTTTTTTGACCCTTTGCTGATGAAAGATATGGATCTGGCGGTGGAAAGGATTCGCCGGGCATTGGATGAGTTTCAGAAAATCGCAGTCTATGGTGACTACGATGCCGACGGCGTAACTTCTACGGCAATGCTGTATTCTTATTTGGAATCTAATGGGGCGGATGTGCAGTATTATATTCCGGAGCGGGAAGGGGAAGGCTATGGGTTAAACATGGCAGCCATTCATGCGCTCAAAGAGAGACAAGTCGAGCTGATTATTACAGTGGATAATGGGATTTCTTCCGTGGAAGAAGTGGATTATGCGAAGTCTCTGGGATTGGATGTGGTGATTACCGACCATCACCGCCCGCAAAAACAACTGCCTGCCGCTGTTGCGGTCGTGGACCCTTACCGGGAAGATTGCCCATCACCTTTTAAAGGCTTTTCCGGAGTAGGAGTTGCATTTAAGTTGATCAGTGCGCTGGAGGGTCCGGATTGTGATATTCAGTCGCTTTTAGAGAATTATGCGGATTTGCTGGCTATTGGTACAGTCGCAGATGTCGTACCGCTCAAGGGAGAAAATCGTTCTTTTGTCAGCCAGGGATTAAAACAGTTAGAGCATACCGATCGGATCGGCCTTCAGGCATTGCTGGAGCAGTCTGGCATGGAAGGCAAAGAGTTGACCGCGGGAAATATTGCCTTTACGGTGGTACCGCGTATTAACGCTACCGGAAGGATCGGCTCTCCAGATCGGGCAGTAGCCTTGCTGACTAGCGAGGACCCCGAAGAAACGCAAATGCTTTGCCGGCAAATTTGTGAAGACAACGATTATCGAAGGAAAATAGAAAGTGAAATTTATGAGGAAGCTGTAGCAATCCTGAACCGGGAACCGGAACGTATTTACGACCGAATTTTAGTCCTGGAAGGAAAAGATTGGCATTTCGGCGTGATCGGGATTGTAGCGTCGCGTCTGGTGGAACGTTATGGAAAGCCCTGCATCGTGATTTCGGTGAATGAAGATGAGGCAAAAGGATCGGGGCGGAGTGTAGAAGGATTTTCGTTATTTGAAGCTGTTAGTGCCTTTTCCGAATATTTGACAAAATTCGGAGGACATCCCATGGCAGCGGGATTAACACTTCCCACAGAAAATGTGGAAGGATTCCGCGAAGCGATCAACCGATATGCCGGGGAACATTTTTTAGAGATGCCGGCACCGGAAATTGTACTGGATTGTAAATTGAACCCGGCGGCATTGACAGTGGAAATGCCGCTCAGCCTGAAAAAGCTGGAACCTTTTGGCATGGGCAATCCAGCGCCAGTGTTTGGGCTTTATACGATGACGCTGACAGAAGCTGTGGCAGTGGGCGGGGGCAAACATATGCGGTTGCTGTTCCAGCGTAATGGCAGTGAAATCCGGTGTATGAAATTCCATATGACACCGGAAGAATTTCCCTATTTGCCCGGAGATGTACTGGATTTGGCGGTGACTTTGGATGCGCGTGAATATCGCGGAGAGATCATGCTGTCCGTATATGTAAAAGATATGCGGTTATCAGGATTAGACCCGGAAATTCTATTGAAAGAACAGAGACTGTATGAGAAATATCGGAGAAATGAATTCCTGACGGAAGAGGAAAAGAAAAAATTGTTGCCGGGCAGAGAAGAATTTGCCCAGATTTATCGTTTCCTGCGAGATAGGAAAGGCTGGAATAAAAATGAAGCCGTACTGTTCAGTCGTGCGGGGAACGGGATTGAATATGGCAAATTCCAGTTGATACTGGATGTTTTGGAAGAACGCGGTTTAGTGGAACTGGAACGGGATGGAGAAATTATTAAGGTCACGCTGCAAAGGGTAGAGCAGAAAGTAGATTTATACCAGTCGCAGATATTGGCTGGTCTGAAAGGCGGTACGGTGAATGCCTAATAGTATCGGGAATTATAACGAGCTTGTGGATGTGTTGAACTCATACGAACGGGATTTCGACATGGATATGATTGACCGGGCCTACAAGCTGGCAAAGAAAGCGCATGGAGACCAGAAACGGCTTTCGGGAGAGCCTTATATCGTACACCCGCTGAATGTAGCGGCGATTTTAGCGGAACTGGGAATGGATTCCGAATCCATCGCGGCAGGACTTCTGCACGATGTAGTCGAGGATACCAGTGTGGATCTGCCGCAGATCACCAAAATGTTCAATCAGGAGATTGCCAATCTGATCGATGGCGTGACAAAACTCGGCCGGATTCCCTACTCGTCCAGGGAAGAGCAGCAGGCGGAAAATATCCGGAAAATGCTGATCGCAATGTCGGAAGATATCCGGGTCATTATCATCAAGCTGGCGGACCGACTGCATAATATGCGGACAAGTAAATTTTGGGGACCGCAGAAACAGCGGGATAAAGCGCTGGAAAATATGGAAGTTTACGCTCCGATCGCCCATCGTTTGGGAATCCGCGCAGTAAAAGAGGAATTGGAAGATTTATCTTTGCGGTATCTGGACCCGGTAGCTTATGAGGAGATTGAAAGCGCCCTGAAGATGCGCAGTAAGGATAGGGCGGCGTTTATCGAAAACACAAAAGCAAAAATCCATGACCGCATTGCGCCGATGATTCCGAATGTGTATCTGGAAGGCCGTGTAAAGAGTATCAACGGTATTTATCGGAAAGTATTCGTGCAAGGCAAAAATATCGATGAGATTTATGATATTTATGCAGTGCGTGTCATTGTGGATACAGTGAACGATTGTTATAATGTGTTAGGAATTATCCATGATATGTTCCAGCCGTTGCCAAACCGCTTTAAAGATTATATTTCTACACCGAAACCGAATATGTATCAGTCGCTGCATACGACGGTATTGAGCTCGGAAGGAATTCCGTTTGAAGTGCAGATCCGTACCTGGGAAATGCACCATACTGCGGAATACGGTATCGCAGCGCACTGGAAATACAAGCTTGGGCTGACAAAAGGCGATAAACTGGAAGATCGTCTGGTGTGGATTCGGCAGATGCTGGAAAACCAGAAAGATAATGAAGACGCAACCGATATCGTTCATACGATCAAGTCGGATCTTGCGCCGGAAGAAGTGTTCGTGTTTACGCCGAAAGGGGAAGTCATCAGTTTGCCTTCAGGGTCTACGGTGATCGACTTTGCCTATGCGATTCACAGCGCAGTAGGGAATCGGATGATCGGCGCGAAGGTGGATAAGCGCATTGTGCCGATTGATTATAAGGTCAAGACCGGGGAAATTGTAGAAATCCTTACAACAAAAGAGGATAGCCACGGACCAAGCCGCGATTGGCTGAAAATTGTCAAGACGAGCGAGGCGCGAAATAAGATTCGGCAATGGTTCAAAAAAGAACGCCGGGAAGAAAATATTATTGAAGGAAAAGCGGAACTTGACCGGGAATTCAAGCGGAATGGTATTATTTTAAACGAAGCAGAACTCAAGGAAATCCTGGAAACCATTGGGAAAAAACAGAGCTGCAATACACCGGAGGATGTTTATTCAGCAATTGGATATGGCGGAATCCAGTTGTGGAAGCTAATTCCGAGGATTAAAGAAGAATACAATAAGAAACGTCCCAATCTTGCACCTCCTCAGGAGAAAAAACCGACTCCGTTGACGACAAATACCAATAAGAAAGGCGCACAGGGCGGTGTGCTGATCGAAGGGATGGATAACTGTCTGATTAAATTTTCCCGGTGCTGCAATCCGCTGCCGGGAGATGAGATCATCGGGTTTATTACCAGGGGGTTTGGGGTATCCATTCATAAGCGGAATTGTTCCAATGTTCCGGAGAGGATCGAAGATGCGCCGGAGCCGGAAAGATGGGTAAAAGCCCATTGGGAAGACGGTGGGATGAAAGAAGAATTCAAGTCCACACTGGAAGTTATCGCAGACGATAGGCCGGGGCTTCTTGCAGATGTAACGCAGCAGCTGTTTAATATGCATATTTTTATCCACTCTCTGAATTCGCGGGAGACAAAGGACGGGAATGCAGTGATTCATGTAACAATTACGGTCAATGGATTGGATCACCTTTCCAGTGTTATCACACGCCTGTCCAAAATTGAAGGGACGATTTCGGTGAGCCGTTCCTGATTGAGAAAGGATTTTTATGAAAATACAGACATTACCGGTAGGATTGTTAGAAACGAATTGTTATCTTTTGACCGATGAAGCTTCGGAGGAATCCGCAGTGATTGACCCGGGTTTTGCCGACGCTTCCTTGGAACAAGCAGTATTGGCGACGGGAAGGGTCAGTATCATCCTTTTAACGCATGGGCATTTTGACCATATTTCTGGGGTGGAGAAGATCCGGCAGCAGACAGGAGCGAAAGTTTATCTTCTGGAACAGGATGCCGATTTGATGGCAAATCCGGAATTGAATTTGTCTGCGATGTTTTGTTCCACCCCGTTGCCTCCGGTAAAGGCAGATGTCCTGTTGCAGGATGGCGGAAAAATATTGTTAGGAAAAAGTGTACTGGAAGTGATTGCTACACCAGGGCATACTCATGGAAGCTGTTGCTATAAGGCGAATGGAGCACTTTTCTCCGGCGACACCTTGATGCGCGGAAGTATCGGGCGGACAGATTTTCCGACGGGAAGTATGGCGGCTATGGAGCGGTCTCTGGAAAAACTAAAAGCTTTGGAAGATGACCTGGTGATCTATCCAGGACACGGACCTGCGACTTTTTTAAATGTAGAAAAACGAAGAAATCCGTATTTGAATAAGGAAATTGGCCATGGTTTTACAAATTGATGGGCATGACTTCCATTATGAGATGGAGAATTTATGCCGAATTTTTTTTCCATATGAAAAGATTGTCACAACACGGGACCTCACTGCCAGCGATGAAATCATCGCTTACACCGGGATATCCGAGAAGGACGGGATGCTTTCCCTGCGGACGTCTCTGCAAATCGGGGAAGAGCGGGAAGAGGCCGGAGAGGACGTCACGCTGGAAGTGGTGGCGCCGGAGAAGGAATGTGAGCGCAGGTTGGCCGTGCTTCTGTTTGGACTGCTGGAAAAGATGTGTGGATACCGTCCACAGTGGGGAATCCTGACAGGAGTACGCCCGATCAAACTGTTGCGGAAGTTGGAAGAAGAAATGGGGGAAAGGCCGGCTCTGGATTATTTTCAGGAAGGCCTGTTGGTGAACCAGAAAAAGACGGCGAAAAGTGTCGAGACAATGCGCTACGAACAGGAGATCTTAGCAACGTCGCGTCCGGATTCTTTTAGCCTGTATATTTCGATCCCGTTTTGTCCAACTCGATGCGCTTATTGTTCGTTTGTCTCTCAGTCAGTGGTACGGGCAGCGCGTCTGATCCCCCAGTATGTGGAGCTGTTGTGCCGGGAAATCGAAGCGACAGGCCGGCTTGCGGAAGAGCTGCATTTGCAGTTGGAATCTGTGTATATTGGTGGAGGAACTCCGACAACCTTGACGGCGGAACAGTTAGGGAC
>CALWKP010000250.1 GCA_944381295.1 uncultured Clostridia bacterium
AGCCTGGTGATCTGCTTCGTTCCAAGAATCCTCACCGGTGTCGTTGCTGGAGTCTGCTACCGTTTATTCAGCCGTGTCTTTGCAAAGTTGAACCGTGGCCATATTCTTACTTATACACTCAGCGGCGCCCTCGGCAGCCTTACCAACACCTTCCTGGTCCTTGGCGGTATCTATGTATTCTTTGGAGAAAGTTACGCCCAGGCAATCGGCCAATCTTATGATCTCCTGCTGGCCTTGATTGGTATGACGGTTCTGACAAACGGAATTCCGGAAGCTGTCCTTGGTGCGATCTGTGCTTGGGCTGTTTGCTATCCAATCAAAAAACACTTGATGAAATCCCGCATCGCCTAATTATTCAACTTTTCTATCTTTCATTTTCTGGTAAACATCGTTTGGCCTGCCGCAGATCGTGGTGGGCCAAATTTTGTTCCGGTTGCAAAGAACATCTGCCAACCATGCTTTGTTTCTCTCATTTTTTATTGAAAGAAGGTGCCCGTATGATGATTCGTCCTATCCGCCCGGAATCAGAACCTGCTTGTTTCCCTCTTATCCGGAAAACCTTCCTCACTTTTGAAGCCCCGGAATATCCCCCGGAAGGCATTACCGCTTTTGAGGATTTTCTCAATGACTCAGAAACCATTGCCAGGCTGGATTTTCTTGGTGCGTATGAATCAGAGGTACTTATTGGTGTTATTGGATGGTCTGCTTCGCAAAATCATATCTGTCTCTTTTTTGTCGACGAACAATTTCAGCGTCGCGGGGTAGGCAAAAAGCTTTGGGGAAGCCTTCAGCAAAACTTCCCCAACACTTCTATCACAGTCAATTCTTCTCCCTATGCCGTACCATTCTACCGACATCTTGGGTTCCTAGAAACTTCTTCGGAACAGCAAACCGATGGGATTCGCTATACACCAATGAGGTATGACCCTGATTGAAAATTCGCGTAAAATTACCGTATAAACCGGTTTTGCGTCACGTCAAACAATCCTGCATCCGTCAGACGCAGCTCCGGAATGACCGGAAGCGACAGGAATGACAAATTCTGGAACGGGTCGATTCCTTCTGGAATTCCCATCTTTCGACAAAGCTGCATAATTTTCTGCAAAGTTTCCGGCACATCTATCCCCATATCGTCGGTAAACAGCCCGGCAATTCGGAGCGGCAGAGTCGCCAGGACTTTTCCTCCCGACACCATGGTATACCCGCCCTGGCAACGGGACAATTCCTGGATAGCAAGTAGGATATCTTCATCATTGTCGCCTGCCGCAATAAGGTTATGGGCATCGTGCGCTACTGTAGATGCAATCGCACCACCATGCAACCCAAATCCTTTTAAAACTCCTACGCCGGTGCGTCCAGACCCATCATGCCGCTGCACAGCGACCAATTTGAGCAGGTCGCCCTCAGGAAGGAACCACCCGTTTTTCCCCGGCAAATCCAAGATTTCTTTTCGTGTCACGATTTCCCCCGGAATCACCGCAATCACCGGGAACTCTTTTTCTGCCGGGATGCCCAATTGTTCCCGGGAAATCTCTGGAATATGCACCGACTGCTTCACGGCATTTTCTGCTGGTGTGGGGGGATTTTCGCGTTTCAGCAATTCTTCCCAAGCAACACCGTTTTTATATCCGCCGCAAATCTTTACCGTCTTCAAGTCGTCCAGCACCACCAGGTCTGCACGGTAGCCCGGAGCAATCGCTCCGATCTCCTGTAATCCATAAAGCTCTGCCGCCTGGATGGTCGCCGCCGCGATCGCTTCTATTGGGTCTGCTCCAAGGCCAACCGCTTTCCGAATATTATGGTCAATATGTCCTTGTCTGCGGACGTCTTCCAGATGCAGGTCGTCCGTACAGAACACACATCGTCCCAAACCAACCCCAGACGCTACTGCACCTTTTACAATCGCTTCCAGGTTCCTTGCCGCCGACCCTTCTCTCACCTGTACTGTCATTCCGGTTTCCAGCCGTTCTTCTGCCTGCTCCCATGTACTGCATTCATGATCAGTACAAACTCCTGCTAAGCGGTACGCTTGAAACCGTTCCCCCGTTACTGACGGCGCGTGTCCATCGATCACATGAGGGGCCAGCAGTGCGATTTTTTCCAACAGTCCCGTGTCTCCTTTTAGCACCGCTTCATAGTTCATGACTTCCCCAAGACCGATTACTTCTGGGGCGCTGAGGAATTCCTCCATATCCTTTGCCCCAAAAGTCGCACCATTATGATCCATTTCATTGAGAGGAACGCATGATGGCAGGACATAATAAATAGTAATCAATGCGCCCCGTGCAGCTTGCAGCATATACCGGAATCCTTCCACCCCTGCGACATTGACGATCTCATGAGGATCCGCAATCACAGTAGTGGTACCATGAGGCAGGACTTCCCGCGAAAACAATCCCGGGGATACCATAGACGATTCGATATGCACATGGGCGTCCAGAAATCCCGGAACCAAATATTTTCCGGAAAGGTCTACTTCCTTTTCCCCTGGAAAAGAACCCACTCCTACAATATAGCCTTCCTGAATAGCCACATCTGCCTGTTTCACGCGCTTTGTAAAAACATCTACAATCTCTGCGTTTTTCAGGACAAGTTCTGGTTTTTTCTGCTTCAATGAATACGGGATCAACTTTTTTTTGCATTCCAGTGTCATATGCGTCACCTCTTCCTGAATCCAGCATCGTGCCTATCATTTCTTTTCCTTAGTATAGCATGTTTTGTCACAACTTACAAACACGATCCTGTGATTTTTCATGCACCTGCTCTTCGCTTGACAAATGTTGGGATTCCGTTATAATTGTATCAGTTTATTACTCTTCTTATGAAATTTTATTATTCTTTTTGTGAATTATAAATAATTTTTATTAGGGGGCTGTTATGAATTTTCAAATTATAGGCACCGGAAGTTCCCATCCTGCCTGCGTCAAAACAAACGATGACCTCGCTAAACTGGTGGATACTTCTGACGAGTGGATTACTACGCGCACAGGGATACGCTCCCGCTATATTTCTACCGGCGAAACCTTAGCCGACCTTTCCTGTGATGCTGCCCAAAAAGCCTTGGAAAATGCCGGAGTTACCCCGCAAGAACTTGATCTGATTATCTGTTCGACAATCCGGGGAGATTATATGACCCCTTCGCTCGCCTGCATTGTGCAGCAGCGGATTGGCGCTACTTGTCCTGCTTTTGATCTCAATGCCGCTTGTTCCGGTTTTGTATACAGTCTGGATGTAGCCGCCGGATTTTTCTCCCGCGGAACCGTCAAAAAAGTTCTGATCATTTCTGCGGAAATGATGTCCAAAATGGTGGACTGGAATGATCGCGCTACTTGTGTCTTGTTCGGCGATGGTGCAGGCGCTGCTGTGCTCGCTGAAGGCGATCATCTTCTGTCCTGTAAGCTTACCGCTCAAGGAGACACGGAATTGCTTTATATTCCCCATGTCAACGGGAATTCCCCATTCCATGACTGGCCGGATGAGCATCCGTTCCTCTTTATGAACGGTCAGGGCGTTTACAAATTTGCCGTCGCCGCCATGGAACGCGACGTGCTTGATGTCGTAAAGCAGGCAGGGCTTACCCTGGACGACATCACTTATCTGCTCCCCCATCAGGCCAATCTGCGTATCATTGAAACCGGCAGAAAAAAACTTGGCCTGTCCCCGGAACAGGTATTGACCAACATCGACAAACACGGCAATATTTCTTCTGCATGCATTCCGACGCTTTTGGACGAGCAAAACCGCCAAGGTACATTCCACAAAGGGGATATCCTGGTATTATGCGCGTTTGGTGGCGGCCTGACAACGGGTGCATGCGTTCTGAAATGGTGATAAAACAAGGAGGATACAAACTGTCTTATGGATAAGATTGCTTTACTTTTTTCCGGCCAGGGTGCACAGTACAGTGGCATGGGAAAAGAACTCTATGACGCTTCCCCTGCCGCGAAAGCCGTCTTTGACCTTGCGGATTCCATCCGTCCTGGTACATCCACGCAATGTTTTTCTGCTTCAAAAGAAGATCTCAGTTTGACGATCAACACGCAGCCATGTCTCTATTGCGTTGACCTTGCTGCGGCAGAAGCTCTCCGTGAACAGGGAATCCGTCCGGATTTTGTTGCGGGCTTCTCTCTTGGTGAGATTGCTGCGCTCACGTTCTCCGGTGTACTCTCGCCCGAAGAAGGCTTTTCTCTTGTCTGCCGCCGTGCTGCCTTTATGAGCGAGGCTACCGCGAAAACCGGCGGCGGAATGGCCGCTGTCCTTAAGCTGAGCCCGGAACAGGTCGATTCGTTATGCGCAGGTTTCAGCCAGGTCTATCCGGTCAACTACAACTGTCCCGGACAGATCGCCGTCGCAGGCGAGAAAAATCAACTGGCGGAGCTTTGCCGTGCTGTCCAGGAAGCCGGTGGAAAAGCTGTTCCTCTGGCTGTCAGTGGGGCGTTCCATTCCCCGTTTATGGATAAGGCAGCAGAAAAAATGGCGCAGCATCTTCAAAATGTTCCTGTCCGTGCGCCGCAGCTGCCCCTTTATGCTAACCTGACCGCTGATCTTTACGGCAGTGAGGAAGCTGGCATTCGCCACAATATTGCCCAACAGATTAACCACCCTGTACGTTGGCAGGCGATCCTTGAGGATATGGCCGCGCAAGGGGTTACTACATTTATCGAAGCCGGAGCAGGAAAAACACTGACCGGGCTTGTCAAAAAGACTGTCCCAGGTGCGAAAGCGATCCATGTGGAAAACGCTGCTACTCTGGCTTCTGCGATCAGCAGCTTAATAGGAGGAAATGAATGATGACAAATTTATTAGAAGGTAAAAAAGCGTTAATTACTGGGGGTTCCCAGGGAATCGGACGGGCTATCGCACTCGCTCTTGCCGAAAACGGCGCAGATATTGCGATCGTTTATGTCGGCAACCGCGACCGTGCTGCGGAAACCGTCGCTATGATCGAAGAAAAAGGCCGTCAGGTCAAAACCTATTACTACGATATTTCCAAATTTGACGAGAGCAAAAAAGCAGTTGACGAAGTCCTGGCTGATTTTGGCAGAATCGATATTCTGGTCAATAATGCCGGTATTACCCGCGATGGTCTTGCCCTGTCGATGAAGGAAGAGGATTTTGATGCTGTCATCAACGTCAACCTCAAGGGGACATTCAATATGATTCACCATACCTATCGTCAGTTCATGAAAAATCGTTCCGGTAAGATCATCAACATTGCGTCCGTTGTCGGTATCGCAGGAAATGCCGGACAGGCCAATTATTCCGCTTCCAAAGCTGGCGTGATCGGTCTGACCAAGACAATTGCCAAGGAATTGGCTTCCCGCAACATCAACTGCAACGCGATAGCGCCCGGCTTTGTCCAGACTGATATGACTGCTGTTCTCAGTGACGATGTCAAAAAAGCTATGGCTGATGCAATTCCCATGCGCAGGATGGGCACTCCCGAAGATATCGCCAAGACCGCGCTTTTCCTTGCCAGCAGCCTTTCCGATTATGTCACTGGCGAGGTCATCAAGGTTGCCGGCGGTATGTTCATGTAATGGCAAGGAGGAATTTTGAACAATGAATCGTGTAGTGATTACCGGCGTCGGGGCGGTTACCCCGATCGGCAATGACGTCCCTTCGTTTTGGGAAAACGCTCTCGCCGGAAAATGCGGCGTTGACTTTATCACCAGATTCGACGCGTCCGATATGAAAGTTACCATTGCAGCCGAAGTAAAGGGATTTGATCCCCTCTCCTGCATGGAAAAGGCGGAAGTCCGCAAAACTGACCTTTATGCTCAGTATGCCATGTCTGCCGCCGTGGAAGCCATGCGTGACAGCGGTCTCGAAGGACATATTGAACCCGAGCGTCTCGGCGTCTATGTAGGTTCCGGGATCGGCGGTATGACAACCTTTATGCAGGAACACCAGAAGCTTTTGGAAAAAGGTGCAAAAAGGATTTCTCCTTTCTTCATTCCGATGATGATCTGCAATATCGCTGCTGGCAATATCGCCATCCGTTTCCACGCACAAGGGCCGTCTATGGACATTTCTACTGCTTGTGCAACATCTTCCAACACAGTAGGCGAAGCATACCGCGCCATCAAGCACGGCTATGCCGACGCGATGATTGCCGGCGGTGCTGAGGCAACGATCAACGCGCTGGCGGTCGGTGGTTTTACCAGCTGTCAGGCCCTTTCCACCAGAAATGATCCTCAAAACGCTTCTATCCCGTTTGATAAACGCCGTGATGGATTCGTCATCGGCGAAGGCGGCGCGATCCTGGTCCTCGAAGAATACGAGCATGCTGTGAAGCGTGGTGCTAAGATCTATGCCGAAATCTGTGGCTACGGCAACACCAATGACGCATACCACATGACTGCACCGCATCCGGAAGCGATCGGTCCTGCCAACGCAGTCCGCCTTGCCGTCCAGGAAGCTGGTATCCCGTCAGATGCGCTGCTTTACATCAACGCTCATGGCACCAGCACGCCGTTGAATGATAAGACAGAGACGCTTGCCTTTAAGTCTGCCCTTGGCAAACAGGCCCGCACCGCATTGATCAGCTCCACCAAGAGCATGACCGGGCATATGTTAGGGGCTACCGGAGCCGCGGAAGCGATCGTCTGCGCATTGTCTTTGCGTGATGGGATCGTCCCGCCGACAATCGGATATCAGGAAGCCGACCCCGACTGCGATTTGGATTATGTTCCAAATGTTTCCAGAAAAGCCGATATTGCCTATGCGCTTTCTACCAATCTCGGATTTGGCGGACATAATGCTTGTCTTGCTTTCAAAAAGGTTTCAGGAAAGGCGGATCTCTCATGAAAATTCAGGATATTAAGTCTCTAGCCGAAATTATGAATCAAAATGGTCTGACTTCTCTTAAAATCAACGACGGAGATTTCCAGATCGAACTGGAAAAACAACCG
>CALWKP010000251.1 GCA_944381295.1 uncultured Clostridia bacterium
CCGTGTATTACCCCACAAAGACGGCCGATGAAAAAAAGGATAAGGTAAAAACTTGTAATCTTTTTTAGAGGGAAAGCATTTTCCCAATGTCGGCTTTTGCCAGGTTTTCTGCCGTATAGTCCGCCTGCGGGCATGTGCTCGCAAAGCCTACCCCTACCGCTTTCATCCCGGCACGCTTCGCGGCTTCTATCCCCGCATAAGCGTCTTCCACGACAACACAATTTTCCGGCAACTCTCCAAGCTTTTTCGCCGCTACCAGAAATACTTCCGGATCCGGTTTGCTGTTCTTGATGTCATTGCCGTCTGCTACTGCGTCAAAAGCGTCTTTCATGCCGATCTTTTCCAGGATCACCGGCGTGTTCTTGCTCGACGACCCAATCGCCGTCCGGATCCCGCGCCGTTTCAGCTCGGCCAACAGGTCGTTTACGCCCGGCAGGATATCCGCCGGGGTCAGCCGGTTCAGCAGGTCCCGATAGATCCCGTTTTTATCGGTCGCCATCGCGAGTTTTTCTTCGTCGGTGTACGCTTTTTCCGCCTTCCGCAACAGGATCTCCAAGCTTTCCATCCGCGATACCCCGCGAAGCTGCTCGTTGATCTTCCTGTCAAAATAAATATTCTCTCGGTCGGCGATCTCTTTCCACGCTAAATAATGATATTCATCTGTGGAAACAATGACGCCGTCCAGGTCAAAAATCATTGCTTTACTGCCCATTGGATTTCGTGACCCCTTTCCTTTTGCGTTACAGGCGGGTATTCCAAAGCCCGCAGAACGGATCTACTGGGTTCACGCCCTTGAATTCGGATTCTCCAACCAGCTTTTCTACTACCGCGTCTACAACAAAATCATTCGGTGTGTAACCGTTGATAAATGTCTTGACCTTCGGCACATCCAGTAGATGATACGGGTTATCCACCGACACAAATACCGTCGGGATATCATAGATATACCGTGTAGAATCCAGAGCGCCGGGATCTGCCCAACGAATCCGGGCAACCGTATCGCTGCCTGAAGTCTTGATGTTCGCAAAATACAGGATCAGGTCGAACCTTTCCTGAAGGCTCTTCACACTGGTTCCGATATACTGCATATCCGGACGCGACGGGTCAAACCGTGTGATCTCAAACCCGCGCTTTTCCAGCTGCTCGATAAACCGCGCCGCATGGTTGGTCGTCGGGTCATGATAACCGCCAACGTCACCCAGAACATGCAGAAGCACTCTCTTATGCTTCTTCGGGTCCAGCGGCAGGATATTTTGGGTATCCTTGACCAGTGTTACTGCTTTGTCCGCGCACTCGCGTGCCCAATTGCGATGTGTCTCGTCCTCGAATACTTTGAGGGCTTCTTCGCCGGGGATCATCGTGCCTGCCGCGAGTTTCTCCGGCAGATGCAGCGATGCTTTCAACGCAAGAATCCTGGTGACGGCTTCATCCAGACGTTTTTCTGTCAGGATTCCATTTTCCAGGCCCTTCATCATGAGATTGAAGTCCTCTTCCAGGTCGCACACAAACAGGAAAATATCTACCCCGTGCGCAATGCACAGCGGAACAGCCTTTTCACGGCTCATTGTCTGCATGAATCCGTTCATCGTCGTGGCATCCGACACGATCAGGCCGTTAAATCCAAGCTGGCCGCGCAGCAGGTCATTATTGAGTTCCTCAGACAAGGAACCCGGTAAAATGTCTTCGTCTTTGATGCCCGGGCGCAGCTTCCGCGAATACGCCGGAAGCATAATATGCGCAGACATCAGGGTTTCCGCACCCTCTTCAATCATGGTACGGTAAATGCGCCCATAGGTCGCATCCCACTCTTCCACTGTCGAAGAGTTGATCGACGTGACCATATGCTGGTCGCGTTCGTCACGGCCGTCACCCGGCCAGTGCTTGATCGAAACCGCCATACCGGTTTCCTTCATCCCGCGGATAAACGCACGGTTCATCTCGAGTACTTTTTCCGGATCAGAACTGGAAACACGGGTATTGGTGATCGGGTTATGGAAATTGGTGTCGATATCAAGGATCGGCCCAAAGTTCCAGTTACAGCCCAAGGCAGCGCCTTCACGGCCGCAAACCAAACCCGATTTATAGGATATCTCCAAATCATTGGTAGCCGCAACTTCCATCTGCGTTCCGAAGCAGGTCCCTTCGTCGCATACACCGTCGGCGCCGCGTTCCAGGTTTGCCGCCAAGAGCAGCGGCAGCTTCGCATACGCCTGCAAGTCACGGAAGTTCTGCTGCACCACCTTCGCCGGCATCGACCTTGTCATGTAACTTCCCGGCTGGATGTCCAGACGCTTCATTTCGTCAAGCAGGCCGTCCACGCCTTCGGTGACAACATTGATGCAGAACAGCTGGCCGACCTTTTCGCGGGTGGACATGGATGCAAGAGTATCCTGCACCCATTTGATTTGGGAGTCATCCAGATAAAACGGTTTTGCTCTCAAATCCATAAAGAACGTGCCTCCTTAGCCCTTAACGCTACCAGCAGTGGTGCCCTCAACAAAGAACTTCTGGCAGGACAGGAAGATAATGAGGATCGGGATCAATGAGATTACCGACGCCGCCATAATCGGGCCATATTCCGCCGAGTTTTCGGAGATGAGGTTGCGCAAGCCGAGCTGGATGGTATACTTACTGGAAGAGCTGAGATAGATCAACGGAGCAAGGAAGTCGTTCCAGACAGTAACCGAAGTAAAGATCGTCAGGGAAGCCAAAGTAGGTTTGGCGAGCGGAAGGATAATCCGCGAATAGATCCCAAATTCATTCAGGCCGTCGATACGGGCAGCTTCAGACAATTCATTGGGGATCGTCATATAGAACTGCTTAAGCAGGAAAACTCCCATCGGGTTAAATGCCTGGATGAGGATCAGGGCAAGATGGGTATCGGACAGGCCCAGATTCCGGATAATGATGAACTGCGGAATCATGATGACCTGGAACGGTACCATCAGGGTCGCGAGGTAAGTCAGGAACAGTTTATCCCTTTCCGGGAAAATGATCTTACTGAACGCGTACGCGGCAAGGCTGCAAGTAACAAGCTGCAGGAGCGTAATGATAATGGTCAGTTTCACAGTATTCCCAAACAGGAGCAGATAATTCGCTTTTTCCCATATGTAGGTATAGTTGCTGGTGAGGAACGGATCCGGAATCCACTTGATTGGGAACTCAAAAACATCCAAATTATCCTTAAAGGATGCAGAAATCATCCACAGGAATGGTATTACCATAATAAAGGAGGAGCAGAGGATAACCACATATTTCAAAATGGTAATAATGACGCGCGCAGGAGTCCACGGTTTTTTATTGATATCCTGTAATTCCTTTTGTGCCATAAATAATCCCCTCCTTCTTAGTTTTCATAACGTTTCTGGAGCTGGAATTGGATCAGGGTGACGATAAAGATGACGACAAACAGCGCCATGGACATTGCAGAAGCATAGCCCATTTCAAAGTTGACGAATGCATCTTTATAGATCTGATACACCAGCACGCTGGTTGCACGGCCAGGTCCCCCCTGGGTCATAACATGGATCGGGGTGAATACTTTGAAGGATTCAATAACCGCCATGATCAAAACATAAAAGTTTGTGGGTTTAAGCTGCGGGAGGGTCACATAGAAGAACTGCTGGATGCCGTTCGCACCATCGATGGTAGCAGCTTCATAGAGATCCTTCGGGATCGCCTGCAAGCCGGCCAAATAGTTAATCATGTAGTATCCGATATATTTCCAGACGATCATGATCATAACGCCGGGCAGCGCCCACTGCGCAGAACTGAGCCATCCGGGAGGGTTCTGGATACCAATGGAACGGAGGAACATGTTGATCGGGCCCTGGGAGTTATTGTAGAGGAACTGCCACACAACCGCGATTGCAACGATAGAAGAAATGTGCGGGAAGAAATGCAGTGCACGGAACACCGGAGCACCTTTGATGCCGCTGTTAATCAGCATGGAGAGCAACAGTGCGAACAGCATAATGAACGGCACTGTACCGACCGTGTAGATAATTGTATTCAGGAAGGAAATTGTAAAGTCACTGTCCTGGAACATCCGAATAAAGTTGTCAAAACCAATGAAGTCCATTTTATTAGACCCCTGCCAGTTCGTGAAGGACAGCACGAACGCGAACACGACCGGGATAAAGGTGAACACCAAAAACCCGAGAAAGTTCGGCAAAAGGAACAGGTACGCATTCCGGCGGTTGCGGCGGGTAATCGCCTTACTGGGCATGGGTGCCGGTGGTTTCTTACTCATTC
>CALWKP010000252.1 GCA_944381295.1 uncultured Clostridia bacterium
TTTTGGGTGCTCTTGGCGTTTTATACAATCATAGCATTGCTTTCGCGCAGCGGCTGTATGCGAAACTGAAGATTGCCTGGCTTCGGCTGTTGTTCCCCTTTGTCTGCGCCGGGATCCTGGTGGTGACTCTTCCACAGGTCCTTGGCGGCGGTCATGCACTGGTCATGGATGTCTCTCGTGGGAACTTTACATTAGTCTTTTTGCTGCTGTTGTTTGTGGTGAAATTTTTGTTTTCTATGGCAAGTTTCGGCTCGGGAGCACCGGGCGGAATTTTTTTGCCGCTTCTGGTTTTAGGTTCTCTGATCGGTGCATCCTATCATGAAGGGATTTCTCTTTTGTGCGGGGCTCCGGAGAACCTGCTCCCGAATTTTATTATCCTGGGGATGGCAGGATATTTTTCGGCAATCGTGCGGGCTCCGGTCACTGGGATTGTCTTAATCAGCGAAATGACCGGAAGTTTTGAGCATCTGTTGACGTTGACCTTGGTATCCCTTGCAGCGTATCTGATTCCAGATCTGGTAAAATGCAAACCGATTTACGATCAGCTTTTGCAAAGGTTGTTGCAGGCTCATGCAAGGAAAAAAATAGCAGAAGGAGAAGCTCTGCTGCTAGAGACAGTAGTGGCACATGGAAGCAGTGCGGAACATCAAAAAATTAGCGAAGTAGCATGGCCGGAAGGATGCCTGGTGGTTTCGCTGCTGCGCAATGGAAAAGAAATCGTACCCTCAGGGAACACCAGACTGCTGGCAGAAGATGCCCTTGTTGTGATGTGTCGGGAAGAAAACGCAGGCGCTCTGGAACAGATTTTAGAGACTGGATGCCGTGAAGTACATCCGGATCGGGAATGAAGAACGCATCTTTGCAGCAAGCGCGGCATATTTTTTAAGAAAGAAGAGAACTTCGCCGGAATATTTTCTGGAAGATCACGAAACTTTTTCCATTTCCGGATTATCTAATAATTTGTATCGTGTTTTCAGAGATTTGTCCGGTTTTGCCATTTATCTTGCAACAAAAATAGGATACAATAAGAGCACTGCAAAATAAATGGTTGGAGTTTACAAGGAATTTTGGGAGGAACAGCGAAAATACTCGGGATTCCCTTAAGGTTCCGTTTTGTCCGGAGGGTCGAAGGGGATCACAGCCTGGATCACTGATCCGAAAATATTGTTATGGAGGGTTAGATAGGATTATGGTTTTTTCGAATCTATTTTTTCTGTTCCTGTTTTTGCCGCTGAACTTGATCTTTTATCTGTTTGCGCGGTCAATGAAAGCGAAAAATGTAGTGATGCTGATTTTTTCGCTTTTTTTCTATACATGGGGAGAACCGGTCTATGTACTGCTGCTGATCGGGATGGCGTTTTCTTCCTGGATATTTGCCCGGATTATTGAGGGATGCCGTACCCAGGGGGGAGCGAGGGCAGCGTTGGTCGCGGCGCTGACAGTCTGCCTGGGCCTTTTGGCAGTTTTCAAGTATACCGGTCTGATTGCCGGGACACTCCATAATTTGTTTGGAGTTCCCCAGATCGTCCCGCAGATTGCACTCCCGATCGGTATCTCGTTTTATACCTTCCAGCTGATTTCGTATATCGTGGATGTTTACCGCAGGGAAGTGGAAGCGCAGAAAAAATTCTGGCTTTTGTTGATGTATGTGAGTTTGTTCCATCAGTGTATTGCAGGGCCGATCGTCCGGTATCAGGATGTCAACCGTGAGATTGCTTCCCGCAGTGTCACCAAGGAAGAAGTAGCGCAGGGAATCAGCCGCTTCAGTATGGGTCTGGCGAAGAAAGCATTGTTGGCAAATACCTGTGGTTCTCTGGCAGATTTGCTGTTGCTTTCGGATGCGGCAATGGCAGATGCATCCTTGTTGTCCCAGAACCTTGCGGCGCTCCAGTCAAAACCAGTATTGGCTTTGTGGCTTGGAATGCTGGCTTATATGCTGCAAATTTACCTTGATTTTTCTGCTTATTCCGATATGGCGATCGGGATGGGGATGATGATCGGGTTCCATTATAAGGAGAATTTTGACTATCCGTATGCGGCGCGGTCGGTGTCGGAATTCTGGCGGCGCTGGCACATCTCTTTGGGTACGTTTTTCCGGGATTACGTCTATATTCCGTTGGGCGGGAACCGCGAAGGAATGGGCCGTACCATTATCAATCTGTTTATCGTGTGGGGCCTGACCGGTCTATGGCATGGTGCAAGCTGGAATTTTGTCCTGTGGGGATTGTATTTCTTTGTGTTTTTGGCCTTGGAACGGCTGTTCCTGAGAAGGGTTTTAGAACGGATTCCGTCGTTTTTCTCGCGGATTTATTCGCTCGCAGTCGTGTATTTTGGATGGGTCCTGTTCCGCTTTAGGGATCCGCAATATCTGTCGGAAGTCATTTCCGGGATGTTTGGCGGAAACGATACGCCGCTCGTGAACTTTGAACTGAATACGATCTTTTTAAATTATGTCTTTTTCCTGATTGTTGCAATCATCGCGGTCACACCGCTGATGAAACGCTTGGGAGAAGCATTCCGTCATAGCCATGGAATCGTTTCCTCGTCGTATGGCATGGTGCAGGCACTGATTCCGCCGGTATTCCTGCTGCTTTCCACAGCGGCTCTTGTCGGGAATAGTTATAATCCATTTTTGTATTTCCAATTCTGAGAAAGGGGGAGGTCTGATGTATAACGGTACATATCGTAATGGCCGGGAACCAGTTTACCGGTCAAAGAGAAGGGATCCCCGG
>CALWKP010000253.1 GCA_944381295.1 uncultured Clostridia bacterium
GGGTATGATGCAGAAGTCTATCACTGTGCGTTTGATCCCGGCAGTCTGGATATGATCGTGATTCCTGCATTGGATTTCTGCATTTTCGACAGTACTGCCCCGCACGAATATTTTCCCGAGCTTCCGGGGGATGAGGTCTGGGATTTGTATGACGCAGCCGTTAAAGAAGGCGTTGACGAATTCTACGCAAGTGAACTGGAATGTTTTCAAAAAGCTTATAAAGGAAAAGTTGCCCAGGCTACCGAATGGATCAAAACAGCGAAAAATCTGTATGGTGCTTTTTCAGAAGAAATTTGGAAGAATATTCCTTCTGATGTCTGGCAAGAAGAAAAAAATCGAATTATTCAGGAGATCCTTCCACAAATCTGACCGACTATTTTTCCATAATCCTGTAAAAATGCCTGATACTGGTGACAAGACCGGTATCAGGCATTTTTTAAAAGAGATCAAAGAAAAGATTTCTAAAACGCACATACCTCTGTTGCGAACAAGGAAGAAAAAACGATCTTCCCGCCTTACTCTTGACGGATCGCTGACAGTGCGCTGATCTTGACAGCACGGTTCGCAGGATATAATCCGGAAGCCAAGCCTACGACTGTGGCAAAAAGCAGCGCTCCCAATACCAGCCACGCAGGGATCACAGACACCTGCCCCCCCATACCGCCAAAACCAAAGATACCGCTTAATCCGCCGCCGCTGCCGCCTCCATTACTCGCCATCGAGTTCAAGAGAACGGATGCCCCATAACTTAAAATTACTCCTATAACACCGCCGATCAACCCAATGATCGCTGCTTCGATCAGAAACATTGCGCGGATATTCCCGATAACGCATCCCAGGACCTTCATAACACCAATTTCCCTTGTCCGTTCATAGATAGACATCGTCATAGTATTGATAATCCCCAGAGCGGCAACCAACAAAGAAATTGCACCTAATCCACCCAAAATCATCTGGATCGTAGCAGATTGCTCTTCCAACGGTTTTCGGATACTCTCCATACTGCTGGTAGAAAACCCATATTCTTTGATCACATCTTCCACCTGTGCTACATGGTTGATATCGTCTACTTTGATGACTACATTTTCATAACTTTCCTTTTTGCTTTTATCTTCTTTGACCCCATTGATTTTGTTATACTCTTTCTTGAGCTCCTTCATGTAATTGATATCCATGAAAATTCCGTATGGTGATGGATTCTTACTCCAGTCGGTCGTCATAACCCCGATACAATTTAATTTAACTGGTTTTACTTTTTTATTATTGTTGGGATCTGTAATCCGAATGGAGAGTTCCAATTTATCGTTCATGACATCAACGTCAGGGTCTAACGGATTTCCATTCGCATCATACTGCATCCCCCACATTTGATTTTTCTTTTTGGGGTTAACGAAATAGTATTGCGCTTCCTGTCCAACCAGAATAGTCGTTTTATCCACTTTAGCTCCCGGCAGTTCGCCCTTTTCCATACCGTATCCCAACGCGCTCAACGCCGTCAGATCGACGCCCATCACAGAACCCTGATATTCATATTTCCCGCTTTTGATTACAAAGGAACTGGATTCATTCATGATCGGTGTCACCGCAACCACTTCCGGGATCGCCCGAATCGATTCCAACATCGTGTCGTCCAAGGGTGTCGAATCCGGCGTTGCGTTATAGTTATACACCTGGATGACCGTAAGGTCGCCCATTCCCTGCATCATGCTGTCCATACTCGCCTGGATTCCCAAACCTAAAGAGATCATTGTCACTATTGCGCAGGTACCAATTACGACACCTGCTACCGTCAATGCAGTCCGGATTTTTCGCTTGAGCAGATTACTCATGCACATGCGAATCATATCTGTCAATTTCATACCGAATCATCTCCGGAGGGTGGGACTTCCTCTTCATAGCCTTCCTCTTCCTCTTCTATCCGTCTTTTCCTGGCTTTGATGAGTTTTGTAATCATAACGGCAGATACCACAGCGACTACGACTCCCACCCCGGCTATCGTATATACCGCCCATGCTGGCATCCCCTGTGCTTCCGGTTCCGGCATCTCTTCCGGATTTTGTTCTACCGGCGGCTGATAGGCCGGCATGACTTCACAGCTGAATTCTTTTACTACTTCTTTTGACTGTCCATTTGCATCCTCATAAGTAATGATCGCCTTTCCGGTAATCATCCCTTCTGCTTCCGCATTCAGCGTCGCTTCAAAATAGTCACTGGTTCCTGATTCCACATTGCCAATGTAGGAATTCATTTCTCCGGATGTAAAATTCTCACCTTCCAGCGTCAAGGATACATTGTATACGGTACTCTTTCCTTTATTGACATAGCTGAGATTCAATGTGGCTGAGTCTCCCAACATGATCGGACCATAAATTTCTGCATCCTGGATTTCAAAGCGGTCAGGCTGCGTCAAAGGAATGGAAATCGTTTCTTCACCGCTTAAATCGGTCATACGTTTGCCGTTAATGACCGCTTCATAGGTATATTTTACTGTGACACCATAGGATTTCGGTACTGCATCCGCTTTCGGATACAGTGCGATCTCCTGGGAAAACACTGCTCCCGGAGCGACATTTTCAATAAAAAAGGTATTGGAAGATTTTGCAGGAGTAAATGCCGCCATATCCGTTTCGCCTTCGGACGCAGGATTTCCGATCGTCATCTTCAAATTTTCAATCGAATACGATTTGCTTGTATTCCGGAAATCCATTTTTAACAGGAATTCCTGTCCTCCAACAACGGACATTCCGCCGTAATCATAACGTTCTATGATAATCTGAGGCTTACTCGCTGCGGAGCCCTCTCCATCTTCGGAGGATGTTCCTTTTACCGGTACAAATACTTTTGCTGCACTTACCGGCGTTTCCAGTTCATCGGCAGAAAGTTGAATCTCTAACGGATAATTTCCCGATGCCATACTATTGTTTGCACTTAACGGGAAGGTTACAGTTGCTGTTTTCCCAGCTTCCAAAACATCCAAGGTCTTGCGGTCCATTGTCCCGTTCGCCGTGATGGATGCGGTATCCAGCGACGGCAGTGCAATCACAACGTTATGATACGTATCCCCGCTGTTATTTACGATGGTCAAAGTCAGGGAGAAATTTTGCCCCTCGTTCACCACTGAGCGGTCTAGTTTGAACGATTCCAACGCCAGTTTCCCTGTACCGTCAGCAGCATTGGTTACCCGCAAATAAGCAGTGAGATCATTTCCGCCTGCCTTTAGGGTAATTGGGTAAATTCCTTCCTTCACAGAGCTGTCAATACGGAGTTTCATCGGAAGATTTTGTTTTTGCTTATCCGCAAATGTCAAGGTATAGACGGAACCTGCGGTGGTAAAAGAAATTCCTCCGTCAGCAGGGAGTGTCGCGGAAATCTGGACATTCCCTGTCATCCCATTGCTGACAAGCGGGATATTCACGGTACCTTCTGTTCCTGCCTCGATAGTAGGAATCGGACTGCTTTCGTCTACCAGGATGCTGTTTTCCTCACTTCCTGCTGCATAGACGACTGTTTTCTGGACCGTAAACCGAGCGCCGTCGATCCGTTCCTCTCCACTATAATAAGTAATTGTAAAACGCAATGTCGCTGACCCCGGCCCCACATACTTCAGGTTTTTCTCGGGGATATGGAGGGTATATTGGAACACCGATGCAGTATTTCCTTCTTCATCCGTTTTTGGGGGCAAAATTGCACCCTCATTTAAAATATATTTCGCCCCACTCACCTGAACGCTGCCATTGGGACAGCTTACACTGATTTCTATTTTATCGACATGTCCATCCAGAGTCATGTCATCTTCCCTGTTATTAGGATGTCCAAAAGTTATATTCACGCCAAAAGGATTCCCTGCCGTCACTGATGCCGGGTCAGTTGCGGCTTCCAACACGACCGGGTCTGAGTATTCCTTCTTATCCGCCGCATACACCGCTTTCGGCGCCGCTATCCCCACCAATATCGTGAGCATCAGGCACACCGGCAGCAAACCCGCCAGAACCTTAACTGCTTTTTTCATCTCCGTTTCCTCCTTCAGCCATGTGGCTCCCCATTCCAGGTACCACACTTTCTTTAAAAATCGATTCGTTTGCTTGATCGCTTACTACATTTCCGTCTACTATCACGACAATCCGGTCCGCATATTCCGCAATATCTTTATCATGCGTTACCAGTATCAGCGTTTCATGATAGGTCCTTGCCATTCCCACCATGATCTCCATCACTTCTTTTGTCGTTTTTGTATCCAGATTTCCCGTCGGTTCATCGGCAAATACAATTTTGGGTTTTGCTACAAATGCACGCGCAATCCCAACTCTTTGCTGCTGTCCGCCACTCATCTGCGTCGGCCGGTGCATCATCCGTTTTTCCAGCTTTACCGCCCGAAGCATTTCTACTGCGTCTCGTGTCCTTTGCGTCCGGCCTACACCACGGAACATCAACGGCATCGCTACGTTTTCTATCGCTGTCTGGGTCGGCATCAAATTATAGGACTGGAACACGAATCCGATATTCCTTTGTCGGAATACCGCCAATTGCTTTTCATTCAATTTCGTGACGTCTGTTCCGTCAATCGTCACGCTTCCTTTCGTCGGCTTCTCTAACCCCGCCATAATGTTCAACAAAGTGGATTTTCCTGAACCTGAGGTCCCTAAAATGCAACATATTTCTCCAGGGTCCACGTTAAGGTTAATCCGGTTCAGCGCAACAACCCGCTCTTTATCCACCCGGTAAACCTTGCGCAGGTCTTTTACACAAATCAGGCTCATTTTCCAACTCCTTACTTCACAAATTATGAAAAGATTTCTCCCTCATTTTCTTGATCCTTTGGGATATCTTTTTTATCATCCTTATCATACCATATTTAGAAAATTCTTCTCCGCTTTTTAAGAATATTATTTTTACAATATAGTAATATCCCTTTCTGATTTTGTAACGATTTGTAATGAAACTTTTTAGCACGCTTCAAAAACAATGCCCTGATACAAAACGCACCCCGGGTTCCAGCTTCATCTGCCAGGGTCCGGGGTGGTATTCTATTTTCTCTGGAAATTCATTTCCGTCTTTCAAAACCAGAAATTTCCTGCCTGGCTGCGCCTTATGCCGCCAGGGATGCGGCAACGGTGACCTTCATCACCGCCATTCCTCCGCTTCCATCTGTCACCAAAATTTTAGCGTCTCCTGGCGCCAATAATCGGACTGTATACAATTGACCGCGTGGATCCTCCCCATTTGTTAATAGAACATCAGCAACCTCGGCATTCGAACTGCTTACCATAAGCTGTTTTCCGGTACTGTTCAATGCCAGAAACTGATAAATACTTCCCTGCTGTCCCGCGTATGCTGCCGTGTCCAGACGAAGTGCGGTTCCTTCGGTTTTCTGCTCCGGCTGCTGCACTGGGGCTGCATTCCAATCGAAACGATCATACAGCGTACTTTCCGCTTTCGGATAATCTTTCGGGCTCCATCCATAATGTTGATTTTGGCTGTCTGCAATGCGCAGATCACTTACCAAGAATGTCCCGTACTGTATTTGTCCAGGTATATCTGGATACTGGTCATCCCATGTGCAATCCACGTGATACCAGTTTCCATCTAATTTCACCATGTTCCACGCATGATTCATCAATGCGCTTGATACAAACACCGACTCGATCCCCAACCGCTGCATGAAAAGCTGAAACGCCAACGCATATCCCTGACAGACTGCTTTCCGTTCTACCAATGCCCCATAAGCTGTATAAATCGTTCTGGTTTGCGGGCTGTTTTTTAAAGTATCCATATCATAAGCAACCGTTGATACCAGATAATCATGCACCGCTTTTACTTTTTCCACATCGCTCAATGCCAGATCAATCCCCGACAAAACCGTTTGTATCACCTGTTCTGTCTGCGCCTGGCGTCCTGCTGTTTCCGCCGCATGATAGGGATAGACAAAATTGATATATTTAATTAGATGGTCTTTTACGCCCATCCCATAAGTATAACTATCCAGTTCCATCGCCATAGGATATTCGGTTGGCATTTCCACTTCCATGATGTGAATCAGAGATTCTTCTGTCAATCCATACTGTGTCACGTCAACAGTAGGCTGATGCCCAAGTACCGCCTGCGCAATCGCTTGCAGTGCCTCCTGTTGTTCGGTCTGTTCGGGATTCAGCTCCACGATGATCGGTTCCATATCAGCAGCTGTCTGCACTTCTTGAGGCGCTGTTTCCTGGATAGCATAGGTTTCATAAGGACGTTCTGTCTCATGGACCTGATCTATTTTCTGGGCCGAAGCTGTCCCGATCGTTGAAAAAAGGATCGAAACCGCTAACCCTATCCCGACTATTTTTTTCCCTGCTGTTTTTCGCAACATACCAGCCGCCTCCTTTTCTTGTATATTCCAAGAATTTCTACATTTATTGTAACGGGATACCTGGTAAAAAGTAAAGAAACAAATTCGTAAATTCCTGTTACGGTTTTGAAATGATGACAAAAACCCGGCCTGATTTCAGACCGGGTTCCTGCCAAGAAAAATGAATGTATGTTGGTTTGTGGCGTTATCAATTTTAGTAAGCTATTGCTAACTTAAGTTCACTATACCATACTCTTCCGCTTTTGTCAAATGTTTTCCTGTTTTTTAAAAATTGTCTTGTAACTTTCTGCAAGCATTTAACCATATAAAAACTTTTGCTGATGGGGAATTTTTAAGCTTATTAGTAAAGCAAAATCCTTCAATACGTGGAGAGGATCTTATTTAATATCTTTTTGTTATCCATTTTCCTCTTTTTTTATTTCATATAGCAATTCCCCGGATACTGCACCTGTTTTCGGATAAACCCTTGTCCCGCTGCGGTCGATAAGCGTCATGCCCACCTTCTTCATCACCTTCTCCGACACCATATTGGCCGAATCGCAATGCGAGATCACCCTGCGCACCGACAACGTGTGAAAAGCATAATCCAGCAGCAATTTTGCCGCTTCTGACGCAATCCCTTTCTTTCTGTAATCTTTATGAACGATCCATCCCATTTCACAGGTATCTTTGTCTTCCCGACGCTCCAAATTTATTCCTCCGACTATCTTTCCTTCGTATACAATCACATATTCTCTGTCATTTGGATTTTCTTTCCCCCATTCAGAAACCGCATAGGCTACAAATGCTTCCGTCTCTCCCCGTGTCTCTTTAGGAAAATACATCATCATTGTGATACTCTTATCAGCGGCATATGCATGAATTGCATCTGTATCATTTATTGTGATTGGTCTAAGCAGCAATCGTTTTGAAGCAATAGCGTGATTGTTTAATTTTATTTCCTCATTAGTAACCATTTGATTTTCACCCTCTAAACATAGTAAAGGATACCACTCTTTAGCTAGAGGTTCTCTACGTTATCCTTGTTCTGTCCATAATACTAGGATCATCCAGTCTCATGATTGTAATGGATTGCGTATGTTCAATGTTGTTTCTGTGTAAAACTTTCTCCTACCCCTTCCAAAATTTTCCTCCTTCACAGGCAAACATCCTAATTTGTCCTATTTTTGCAGCTCTCCCTTCGTGAAAAAGGGAGAGCTTTTTCCTTTCATTTGATAACTTTATCCGCCTGTGTTATAATATAAAAAACTTTTCTCTGGAAGGGGGCGCACCTATGCTCTTAACCATCGATATCGGGAATTCCCACATCGTCCTTGGCGGTTTCGAGGGAGAACGTCTTGTGTTTTCTGCGCGGATGGTTACACAAACCTATCGCACCGACGATCAATATGCTGTGGAGATCAACCAGTTAATGGAGCTCTACCACATCGACCCTGCCTGTATTGACGGCTGCATTATTTCTTCTGTCGTCCCGGAGCTTTCTTCCCCTTTCCAGCGTGCGCTCTGCAAGTCAATTAACGCCAAGCCTTTACTGCTTGGTCCCGGTGTAAAAACCGGTCTGAACATCCTGATCGACGATCCCGGTCAGCTCGGCGCCGACTTGGTTGCTGCTGCCGTCGCCGCAATCGCTCATTATCCTGCACCGTGCCTCATTTATGATCTTGGCACTGCGATCACGATCAGTGTTGTCGATCATCGGTCAAATTTTGCAGGCTGTGTGATTTGCGCTGGTACCCGTTTGATGCTGGACGCTCTGACTTCCCGTACCGCCCTGCTCCCTCATGTGAGCATCGAGGAACCATCCTCTGTGATTGGCAGAAACTCCATTGCTTCCATGCAGTCCGGGCTTGTGTACGGTACCGCTGCTATGCTCGATGGCCTCGCTGACCGTATCGAAAAGGAACTTGGCGGTCCTGCTACGCTTGTCGCAACGGGTGGTCTCGCTCACAGTATCGTCCCGCATTGCCGCCATGAATTCATTATTCATGACAGCCTTTTATTGGAAGGCTTGCGCCTGATCTACGAGAAAAACAAAAAGCCTTCCAATAATTCCCGTATTTTCCGATGAAAACAGGGAATCCCCCCTGTTTCTCAAATATATTTTGCGCTGCATCCTTTTTCGGAGCAGCAGCAAGGAGGAAATTATGAAAACAAGCAAAAACACCCTATTTATGGCGCAGTTTGCTCTGCTCCTGGCCATCGAGATCATTGTATGTTTTACGCCCCTTGGTTCTATCCCAATTGGTCCCATCGTTGCTACCCTTGCAATGATCCCTGTGATTATCACCGCAATTCTTCTTGGCGTCGGCGCCGGCGCTGTGATGGGCGCATTTGCCGGCCTGTGCAGTTTCCTTGTCATGACCTTTGTTTCCCCGTCGCCGACTTCCTTCGTGTTTACCCCTTTCTATTCCGTCGGAGATATCCATGGTAACGACTGGAGAAGTTCTAAAAATCCCCTTGACAGCAACAGCAGGCTGTGTTACCATACCCCCTACCAGTAAGGGA
>CALWKP010000254.1 GCA_944381295.1 uncultured Clostridia bacterium
CGGTTTTGATGATGCCGGCTCCTTTGAGTCCAATCATCGCGATGAAAAGACCGATACCAGCAGTGATCCCGTATTTGAGGTTTGTCGGGATACCGTTGACAATTTTCTCGCGGAACTTAAAGAGGGAAAGGATAATGAATACAATACCTTCCACAAGAACGGCAGCCAAGGCAACGCGCCAAGCGCCTTCTCCCAGGCCCATGCCGAGGCAGACAGTGTAAGTAAAGTAAGCGTTAAGGCCCATACCGGAAGCGAGGGCTACCGGATAATTGGCCAAAAAGCCCATAATGAATGTTGCCACTGCAGCGGACAGGGCGGTTGCGGTGAATACAGCGTTCTGATCCATACCGGTGACAGCGAGCATACTCGGGTTGACCGCAAGGATATAAGCCATTGCCAGGAAGGTTGTCAATCCAGCGAGAACCTCGGTCTTAAAATCGGTGTGGTTTTCCTTGAGTTTAAATAGTTTCTCCAAAAACATTCACACTCCTCATAAAATATTGAAAGTCCACATCTAAATATAGTATAAAGACTTTTTTGCGACAAATCAATAGTTTCGAAACAAAAACACAAAAAATTGGAAATAGTTTATTCACAATTTTGGACAAAAAATGGGTTGAAGAAATAAAACGCAAAAGCGCAATCAAAGTATGGTAAAGGCAGGTTTGTCAAAGAAAGTGTTTTGATGTATAATAGAGCCCACAACAGTTCATGGAGTGACCCATAGGTATCGAGGGGATAGGGGTCTGAGGAGCGGAATGTTATGCGGCATTTCGGGAGGTCTTATGAAGAAGATTATTTTTTTAGTGATCGCAGTGGTCGTCGTCGTGCTAGGAGTCTGGAAAGCCAAAAGCGTTTGGAATCCGGAGACGATGAATGTGGAGAATTCTGAGGGGATCGGAATTTCGAAGGAATCAGAAAAGCCGTCCTCAGAGAGCAGTTTGGAACCAGCAGTATCGAAAGAAAATGGGACAGAACCGGCGGAGACGGTTCTGGAAGGATGGGCGCCGGATGGATATCTGGCACAACGTGCGGGATATCATTCCTTGTCAGAAAATCTTCAGAAGCTTTATGAAGAGCTTCTGGTTTGCGCGAGTACCATGAAAAATGTCGCGGAAAACAATGGACTCTATCCAATCCAGGAAGCAGAGCATGGTTCAGAGCTAACCGATGATGAGATTCTCCAAACGGTGTCGGCCTTGCGGAACGACAATCCGCAGATGTTCTGGATTTCCAATCAGTATTCGTATACCGTGATGCCGGGGAAAACATCAGTGCAGTTATTTTCGTGGATAGCGCCGGAAGAAGCGGAACAAATGAGTGAAGAACTCTGGACAGCGGTGGGAACTATCCTGGATGGAATGAACCAGGAAGCAGATGCGTTCAGTCAGGAACTATCTTTGTATCGCAGTCTGGCAGAGAACTGTGAGTTTGACACCGCAGCAGCAGAAAATACCGCTGATTGGAAGGCATATACAGCATACGGTGCTATTTGCGGTGGGAATGCGGTTTGTGAAGGCTATTCCAGAGGGATGCAATTACTGCTCAGCTGTGTGGGAATCCCGTGCCGGTTAGTAGACGGCACTGCGGGAGGAGACCGGCATATGTGGAATCTAGTGCTGCTGGACGGGGAATGGTATCACCTGGATGCGGCGTGGAGCGATTATGAAGTGGCTCCGGGGTATGAATATTTCAATGTAACGGATGAAAAAATCCTGCAAGACCATATCATATCCACAACAGGATTACCGAGATGTACATCGGAAGAAATGAACTATTTTGCCCGTGAGGGGATTCCGGTGCAGGGATTGGACGAACGTAGGATTCCGGAATTGGCGTCGGCGATTGCGGAAAGGGTGTCAGCCGGAGAGAATCCGTTGTGCTTCCGGATTGCAGAAGGACAAAGCTATGAGGAAACGGTAGACGCGCTGCTGACTGGGGAACCCTATTTATTGTTCCGGACGGCGGAGCTGGCGAACCGCACATTGGAAACGCCGCTATCGACACAAGAAATGACTTATACCCTGTCGCCGTTGGAGCGCGGGGTCACCGTGTGGATCGGGTAATTTGGTTGCAAAAATTTGGAATATCGGAAAGAAAGCCTGAGATAAAGGAGCAGATCAGATGGATAAAGAAAGAATCCGTGCAGCAGTACGGGAATTGATTCTGGCGGTTGGAGAGGATCCAGATCGCGAAGGACTTGTGGAAACCCCGCGGCGGGTAGCGGATATGTATGAAGAAATCTTTTCGGGATTGCAGGATGACCCAAAACAATACTTAAAGATTTTCCATGAAACACAGCAACATAATGAATTAGTAGTCGTGCGGGATATTCCGTTGTATTCGGTGTGCGAGCACCATTTCCTGCCGTTTATCGGGAAAGCGCATATCGCGTATATCCCGCAGGGTGGGAAGATTATTGGTCTGTCGAAATTTTCGAGGATTGTGGATTGTTTTGCACGGCGTCCCCAGGTGCAGGAACGCCTGACCGCGCAGGTGGCGGATTTTCTGTATGAAAACCTGAATCCTCTGGGCGTGGCGGTCGTGATGGAAGCGGAACATTTGTGTATGACGATGCGGGGAGCGCGGGCAGCCGGGGCAAAAACACAGACATCGGCCCTGCGCGGCACGATGCGGTCGGATGCGCGTACGCGTGCAGAAGTAATGGCCCTGCTCACCGGGAGGTCAGAATGAATATGTGGACGGCGGGGAAAACCGCGTTCCCATTGGGGAAAAAGACTTATATTATGGGAATCCTGAACGTGACCCCGGATTCCTTTTCGGACGGCGGGAAATATTTCGGCGTGGAGCAGGCGTTGGCGCATGCCGAGGAGATGGAGCAGTATGGGGCTGCTTTGCTGGATCTTGGGGCGCAGTCTACGCGTCCGGGATTCCAGAAAATTTCCGCAAAAGAAGAGTGGATGCGTTTGGAACCGGTGCTGACAGCGCTGCGGGTGAGGACAAACCTGCCGCTGTCGGTGGATACGTTTTATCCGGAAGTGGCGGAGCGTGCGCTTGCGGCGGGAGCGGATATTATTAATGATGTGACAGGCTTTCAGGACCCGGAAATGCGGAAAATTGCGGCAAAGAGCGATTGCGGCTGTATTGTGATGCATAACGGGGAGCTGCATGACAGTGACAATGGTGGGGACGATGTTTTGGAACGTGTCCGCTGTTTTTTTGGACGCATGCTGGAACTGTTGGCAGAGGATGGAATTTCGCGGGAACGGATTTGCGTGGACCCGGGAATCGGTTTTGGCAAGAGTTATGAGGAAAATTTGGCGCTGCTGGCAAATGTGGACCGGGTGAAACCGGAAGGCTGTGCGTTTTTGATGGCGGCGTCGCGCAAGCGGGTAATTGGAGCGCCTTGCGGAAACCCGCCGTTTGAAGAGCGTTTGGCGGGGACGGTGGCGGCGCATACGATTGCCCAGTGGATGGGTGCAGATTTTCTGCGGGTACACGATGTCAGGGAAGCGGTGCAGGCGGCGCTGGTGGCGGATGTGGTAAAAGCACAGAGGAGAGATGGATAGATGGATGAAATTTGGATCCGCGGACTGCGGGTGTTTGCTTATCATGGGGTGAACCCGGAGGAAAAGCGGGACGGACAGAATTTTGAACTGGATGTCACATTGGGGATCGACCTGGCGAAGCCGTGCTATACAGACCGAGTGGAGGATACTGTCAGTTACGCGAAGGCGGCCAAGACAGTGCTGCGGGTGATGACAGAAACTTCCTATGATTTGTTGGAGCGGGCGGCACAGCGGGTAGCAGAGCAGATTTTGGAGGAATATGCGGCGGTAAACTGGGTAGATGTCGTATTAAAGAAACCGGAAGCGCCGGTAAAAGCAGATTTTGACTATTTTGCGGTACACATCCGGCGGGAAAGGGGAATCCCATCGTGAAGAAAGCGGTGATCGGTCTGGGGACAAACCTCGGCGACCGGGGAGAGAACCTGCGGCGTGCGGTACGTGCATTGGACCTGCTGCCGGGGACACGGGTAACGCGAATCTCGCAGATTTATGAAACAGAACCGTTTGATGTGCTTTCGGAACAAGAGAATTACTGGAACTGCTGTGTGGAGGTGGAGACGGAATTTTCGCCGAAAGTGCTGTTGGGCGCCTGTCTTGGCATTGAAACAGGGATGGGCCGGGAACGGGTGGAATATCACGGCGCGAGGATCATTGACCTGGATTTATTATTGTATGAAAAATTTTTTTGCGAAGAACCGGAATGTAAAGTGCCGCATCCGGGAATACTGGAACGAAGCTTTGTACTTGCGCCTTTAGGAGAGCTATATCCCGAAAAAATGGCTTTAGGGCTGGATTTTTCGACGGAATTTTACACGACGGGGAGTGAGAAAATCCACGCATTAGAAAAGAAATTGGAAAAAAAGTAAAAAAAATTTGAAAAAAGTGTTGACAAATGTGAAATGGTTTGGTATTATAGTCAAGCGCCCTGAGGAACGGGGCAAACACGAAAAACCGAAAAGCCCAGTGCTGGAGCGGTTTTGCGTGGGATCAGGACCTTGAAAATTAAACAACGCAAGACGAAAAGAAGGACCCGTAATTTTTTTGAAGAACTGTTAAAAAACAGGTACTTCCGGAAAGAGAAGTTGGACTCTAAAAAACCAACAAAAAGATATGCGCAAGCGTATCGTGAGAGAGCGAACAAAAGCTCTGAGATATGATTTAAACGCTCGCAAGAGCGATTAAATACAATATTTTAGAGAGTTTGATCCTGGCTCAGGACGAACGCTGGCGGCGTGCCTAACACATGCAAGTCGAACGGAGTTATCAGACGGAAGTTTTCGGATGGAAGACTGATAACTTAG
>CALWKP010000255.1 GCA_944381295.1 uncultured Clostridia bacterium
AAAGCGTTCTCGTCCGCAATTGCAATTTCAGAAAGCATTTTGCGGTTCAGCGTTACACCGGCCTTTTTCAGGCCGTTCATGAAGCTGGAATAGTTGATATCATTCATGCGGCATGCTGCGCTGATACGGGTGATCCACAGACGGCGGAAATCTCTCTTCCTCTGTTTGCGGCCGATATACGCATAGTTGCCGGATTTCATGACAGCCTGTTTGGCCATCTTAAAATGCTTACTCTTGCTTCCCCAGTAGCCTTTTGCAAGCTTTAATGTTTTTTTCCTTCTTTTGCGTGTCATTAACGCGTCCTTTACACGTGCTATTCTCTATTACCTCCAGTTTTGGTTATTATTCAGACAAATTTTCCCGATCTGCCTTATTTGTAAGGAAGCAGTTTCTTGATCTGCGCTGTATTGGTCTTATCCGTAACAGTGGTTCCCTTCAGCATTCTCTTGGACTTACGGGTCTTGCCGTGACCGTTCAGCAGGTGGGATTTATTTGCGTGTGCGCGGATGACCTTCCCGTTCTTGGAAATCTTGAAGCGCTTTTTCGCGCCGGAATGTGTCTTAATCTTAGGCATGATTTATGCTCCTCCTTAAATTTTATTTAGCGGGTTTGGATGCAAGGAACATCAGCATGTTGCGTCCTTCCAGTTTCGCCGGCTTTTCTATGTTGGCAATGTCGGAAAGCCTCTCTGCAAAGCGTTTCATGATCTCATACCCCTGTTCCGGATGCCCCATTTCACGGCCGCGGAACCGGATGGAAACCTTGACTTTATCCCCGTCTTTCAAGAAACGGGTCGCATGACCGGCTTTCGTTTCAAAGTCGTGTGTATCGATATTCAGCGAAAGTCTGATTTCTTTGATATCGACAACACGTTGGTTCTTTTTCGCTTCTTTTTCCCGTTTCGCCTGTTCAAAGCGGAACTTGCCGTAGTCGATAATCTTACATACCGGTGGGGTCGCCTGAGGAGCAATCTTAACCAGGTCGAGATTGCGTGCGAATGCTTTTTCCAAAGCCTGTGCAGCGGACATGATTCCCAGTTGGGAGCCGTCTGCATCTATGACGCGCACTTCCTTGTCGCGGATTTCCTCATTGATCTGCAGTTCCTTGTTGCTAATGTTAAGCACCTCCAAAACACGTTGATTTATGAAAAACAAAAAGCGCGGACTTCCGCCCGCGCCCAATACACCTGATAATCCCGTTATAGGGAAAAATCACCTTGTATTGACCCGTGCCGGACGGAACCTCACAGGTGAGGGCCGAAATGAACCCTGCTTTGTTTTACCTGACTTATTCTACCAGCATTCCCCTGGTTTGTCAAGCACTTTTTCTGCCTTGACCTTTCGAATTTCTTCCCCCAGTGCAAATGAATACAGCCGGCATTCTTTGACCTTCTTGCCCAAACACTCTTCCAGTGCGCTGCGGTATAATTCCAGCTGTGGTCCATATTTTTCCCGCAGCTCCGACGCTTCCTTTACCCGGTCCGTTTTGTAATCGACTACAATCAGTTCCCCGTCTTCTTCAAATACGCAGTCAACTGCCCCTTGCAGGACAATCGGCGAATTTCTCACCTCTTCCGGTAAACCGTTGTCCACCTTCCAGGCCGGGATCTCCACCGTAAAACGATATTCCCTCTGGACAAATTCAGATTTCAGAATTTCTGTCATCAGATCGCTTTCAAAAAATTTCTCTAGTTTTGGGAGTTCCAATGCTCCTGCTTCAAATTCTGTCAGATATCCTTCTTCCACCAGTCTCCTACTTTCTGCTGATACGTCATTTCTTGCTTTTTCAAAGTCAGCAAATTGCAGGAATGTGTGCATGGCAGTTCCGCGTTCCGCAGGAGTCAAACCGTTTTTCCCCAAAAACGCCGGCCTAGCCATAGCTGCATATTGTTCCTCAAATTCTTTTGACGCTAATACGGAAGCTGCTACTTTTGCGGGAATCTTCTGTAACGCCTGATAAGGATAAGTATACCCTATTTTTTTCCGTATTTTTTCGAGAAGCAGAATATCCGGGAGAATTTCCGTGTCAGCTTTCTCTTCCTCTTTCTGCGCAGACTCCAAAACAGGTGGAACAATATGAATCTCCCATGGATTTCCTTCTTTCGGAAGCACAATTTCCTCGCTGGCAAGCGCACGATCCCGCAGAATACGGCCTTCCTGCAAACGCAAAGCACACAGCAAAAGCCAGTCGGAAATACTGGAAGCTGACCGCACTACATAAGGAGGGATCGACGGCTCCGCCGGGATTTTTGCAGCAAGAGCTCCTAACTGCTTCTCTAAATTTTTTACAGTGGTTACCAGAATTAATTTTTCCCTTGCTCGGGTCATGGCGACATACAACACGCGTAATTCTTCTGACATTTTTTCCCGTTCTTTTTCCAGTGCTACCGCTTCTCTCGGCAATGTGGAATAACGGCACAAAAGTTCCGGATCGCGCAATTTTACTCCCAGTCCTAATTCCGCATGAAGCAATGCGTCACCTCGATCTTGCGGTAGTTTGCGGGAACATCCCGCCACAATGCAGATGGGAAATTCCAGACCTTTTGATTTGTGGATACTCATGACACGCACCACATTTGCAGACTCCGAAATTTCTGAAGCGGAATCAAGATCCCCTTTCTGCTCCTGTAGACGATCGATAAAACGGATAAATCCGGATAATCCATGGTAACCGGAACTTTCATATTTTTTCGCATGTTCCAACAGGAGATGCAGGTTGGAAAGACGCAATTCTCCTCCCGGCATTGCCTGGACGATAGAAAGATATCCTGTTTTATCATACACTGCATTGATCAGTCGATCTGCCGGCATCGCCGCGGCAAGAGCACGATATTGCTCCATATCTTCCAAAAATTCCTGCTCGCGTTTTCCTCCATTTTTCGTCGCTGCCAACAGAGCTTGATATAACGTCCCTCCATGTCCCATACGCAATTTTGCCATATCATCCGGAGTAAATCCGTAAATCGGACTCATAAGCACCGCAGCAAGAGGGATATCCTGCATGGGATTATCGATCACTCGCAGCAATGATAACATCACAGCAACTTCCGCAGCGCTAAAAAATCCTCCGGAGCAATCCGTCCATGCCGGGACTCCACATTTTTGCAGTTCTCTCACATATTCCGGTGCAAACTGGTTGGAACTACGCAGAAGGATACAAAAATCACGAAATAAAACAGGGCGCTGCTTTCCATGGTCGCTGACTTGGAATCCATCTGTCATCATTTGCATAATCATCCCTGCAATATGACGGCTTTCTAGAATTTCCATGCGTGATTCTAGGGCAGCACCTTCCTCTGTCAAAGAAGGATCGATAATTTCCAGAGACGTTGCATACCCGCTTCCCTCCGGATATTCCGCACCGGCCTGCAAACATTCCAGTCCGCTATAATGAACATCTCCGGTTTCTTCCGACATTAATTGACCAAAAACGAAATTCACTGCATCAGTTACTTCTTTTCTGGAACGAAAATTTCTGTCCAGCACCACGGATGCCGGATATTCATCTCGCGTTCTGTCATACAAGAGAAATGATGCTCGCCTTTTCAGAAAAATTCCCGGCATTGCCTGACGAAAACTATAAATACTTTGCTTTACGTCGCCAACCAGGAACAAATTCCCCTCCTCTTTGGAAAGCGCTCGAAACAGCATATCCTGCGCTTCATTTGTGTCCTGGTATTCATCCACCATGATCTCGTCAAACTGCTCACACAATTCTTTTGCATCCTCTGTTTTTCGAATTCCTTCCCCGGTATCCTCCACTAAAAGGCGAAGTGCCCAATGTTCCAGGTCACCAAAATCCGCCGCTTTTTTTTCACGCTTCCGTTCTTCCAGAATGTCAGAAAACCTTTTTGTCAGAGAAAACAGACAAGATACCAATACCGACAATTTTCGGATATCTTCCGCACATTCCTGCTGGTCTGCACAAAACAATTTTTTTAATTTAGCAATCGTATCTTTTACTTCGTCCCGACAAGCAGAAAGCCTGATTTTTAACGGATGTTCCTGAAATCCACGCGCAGCTTTCAATCTCTGGAACGCAAAGGAATTCAACAAAGACAAGCTTTCATCCCAGTCCTTGCTCTTTACGGCACTTCGGATGTGTTCTAATCCTGCAAGATCATCCAGATATCCCTCTCGATAAGCGGCATCCAGCTTCTCTTCCTCCTGCATCCCCCGCAGTCCGTCTTGTATGAGCGAAATGCAATAATCAAGGGCGTCTTCTGCAAACCGCAATACACATCTCCCCCAAGGCGTTTCCCCGGCTGCCTCTGCCTGTTGGTACATCTCCTCTTTTTCCTGAAGCCATCTCAGCGGGAATGGGTGGGAACGAATAAAATCATACAAGCTATTGACGGTGCGAACCAGTCTTCCGTCATCTCGGTCCGTCCCAAATGACTCTACTAATTCCAGAAATTCAGTACCACCTTCTTCATAAAATTCTTCCATTGCCTGCGCGGCGGCATCCCCGCGCAGCAAATCCATTTCCCGGTCGTCCAAAATACGAAAATCAGGAGAAATATCCAGCTTATAAAAATTCTCACGAGCCAATTCACTGCAAAAGCTGTGAATGGTACTGATATGCGCTTTGGTCAAAAGGATCTGCTGCCGTTGCAGTCTCTGGTTCCCAGGATCAGCAGCAAGGGCCTGGGATAGACTCAGCGCAATACGCTCCTGCATTTCAGCTGCTGCCGCTTTTGTAAATGTGACAATAAGCAGCCTGTCTGCGTCGCTTGGAGAGACCGGATCTGTGAGCCTCTCAATGACACGCTGTACCAACACCGCGGTTTTCCCGGAGCCAGCCGCTGCTGATACCAAAAGCGTTCCGCCTCGCGCGCGAATCGCATCTAGTTGCCCCTGTGTCCATTGCCTATCGCTCATCTTCTCCGCCCCCTTCCTTCATTCTAAGCAAGGCTTCTTTCTTACTGCAACGGAAGTATTCCTTCCCGCTGTCCTCTTTTTCATGACCACATATCGGAAAATACGGACACCATTCGCATGCATCAAGGTCTCCCTGTAAAGGCTCTGCACAAACATCCCCTTCATATAGGGTCTCTGCCATCTCTGCCACTT
>CALWKP010000256.1 GCA_944381295.1 uncultured Clostridia bacterium
GACCTTATCTCCATCGCGGTATCTCCCGCCCTGTTCACGGGTATCTTCCAGAATATCCCCGGTTTTTGCAACGTTCCCTTTTTCATATTCCCGCAGATATTCCTTCATCGGATGCCCGGAAAGATACATTCCTGTGACTTCCTTTTCCATTGCCAATTTCTCTGTTGCAGTCAGATCAGGCATCCGCTCCATTCCATAGCTTTCCCCACTCTCTGTTGCGGTATCAAAAAAACCGATCTGCCCTTCTACATTTTTTCGCTTATCATTGTCCAGTGTTTCCAGAATCCCTGCAATGTTTTCCAACATCTCCCGGCGATTGTTTCCCAAATCATCCAGCGCTCCGCTCTTCACCAGGCTTTCCAGCGCCCTCCGATTCATCTCATATCCATACATTCTTTTGCAAAAATCATAAAAAGAGGTAAACTTTCCCTCTGCACTGCGCTCTTCCACAAGCCGTGCAATCAGCCCATACCCCAGATTTTTTTTTTTTTTCAGTCCAAAGCGGATATCTTTCCCCACTACGGTGAACCCACTCCCACTCTCATTGACATGAGGCGGCAGCACCCGTATTCCAAGCCGCACGCATTCCGCGATATAGGACGAAATTTTTCCGGTATTATCGAGTACGCTGGTGAGCAATGCCGCCATATACTCCCTGGGATAATGGCATTTCAGCCAAGCTGTCTGATAAGCCACTGTCGCATAAGCCGCTGCATGAGATTTATTGAACGCATAGGAGGCAAAACTTTCCATCTCGCTGAATATTTCTTTTGCCACTGCTTCCGGAACCCCACGGCGGATACAGCCATCCACTTCGATGTTCCCATCTTCATCCTCTAACCCATAGATGAAAATCTTGCGTTCCTTTTCCATAACATCGGCTTTCTTTTTGGACATCGCACGCCGTACAATATCCGCGCGTCCCAACGAATATCCCGCCAATGTACGGAAAATCTGCATGACCTGTTCCTGATACACGATACATCCGTAAGTGACATCCAGAATTCCGGCCAAGAGCGGATGTTTGTAGGTGACTTTCTCCGGATGATGACGGTTTTCAATATATCTTGGGATGGATTCCATTGGGCCAGGACGATAAAGCGAAATCACTGCAATCAAATCTTCGATGCTCTCTGGTCCTAATTGCATGATGACATTGCGCATCCCTGCCGATTCGAACTGGAACACCCCTTCCGTTGCACCAGTCGCCAACATCGCAAATACCCGCTTATCATCGTAAGGAATCCCATCCATCTCGAAACCCGGCTGCTCTTTTCGGATTTCCTGACAGGCGTCGTCAATCACCGATAGGTTGCGCAGCCCCAGGAAGTCCATCTTCAAAAGTCCAAGCTCTTCCAGCGTGGTCATTGTGTACTGGGTCACAACAGAATCCCCGTTCCGTGCCAGCGGTACATAGTCGCTCACCGGCCTGTCCGTGATTACCACCCCCGCCGCATGGGTCGAGGTATTCCGAGGCATTCCTTCGATCTTCCGGGCCATATCAATCAATTCATGGATCTGGAAATCGGAATCATAGCGCTCTTTCAGTTCCCGCGAAATCGACAGAGCCCGTTCCAGCGTAATATTCAATTCCATGGGCACCAATTTTGCCACTGCATCGGCTGTTGCATAGGGAATCGCCATGGCACGTGCCACATCACGCAGCGAACCGCGCGCCGCCATCGTACCAAACGTCACGATTTGCGCCACGTGGTCACTCCCATATTTCCGCACGACATAATCGATGATCTCCTGACGGCGTTCATCACTGAAATCAATATCAAAGTCGGGCATACTGACCCGCTCCGGATTGAGAAACCGCTCGAACAGCAGGTCATACCGCAAAGGATCGATGCCAGTGATGCCAATACAATATGCCGCCAGGCTTCCTGCTCCGGAACCTCTTCCTGGTCCCACAGGGATTCCGACAGATTTCGCATAACGCACAAAATCATGCACGATCAGATAATAGTTGACGTATCCCATTTTTTCAATCGTAGAAAGCTCATATTCCAGACGCTCTACAATATCCGGGGCAGGATTCTCCCCATAATAGCGGTGTAATCCTGCAAAACACTGGTCGCGGAAATATTCTGTATTATCCTGGCCGTTCGGCGTATCAAAATGAGGTAGTTTCGTATGTCCAAACTCAAATTCCACCCGACAGCGGTCCGCGATTTTGACGGTATTGTCAAATGCTTCGGGACATTCCGGAAACAATTCTCTCATTTCTTCTTCACTTTTATAGTAAAACTGGTCCGAGCCGAATTCCATCCCATCTTTGTCTTCGATCGTATGGTTGGTCTGGATGCACAAAAGTATCTTATGCATCTGGGTATCTTCCCGGCTGATATAATGACAGTCATTCGTCGCAACCAACGGAATCCCTGTTTCCCGGGAAATTTGGATAATCTGGGGATTGATCAGCTTTTGTTCCCGCAAGCCATGGTCCTGAAGTTCGAGAAAAAAATTCCCCTTCCCAAAAATCTGTTCATACCGCTCCGCCGCAGCTTTCGCTCCATCATAATCGTTTGCCAAAAGAGCCCGCGGAATTTCTCCCGCAAGGCATGCCGAAAGCGCGATCAGACCTTCATGATACTGTTCCAGCAGTTCAAAATCCACGCGGGGTTTCCCGTAAAATCCTTCTACCCATGCCTTTGACACCATCTGCGTCAAATTCCGGTATCCCTCATTGTTTTCGCACAGCAATACCAAATGGCGATGTTCGGAATCCAAACCGTGTACTTTATCATGACGCGTTCGGCTTGCTACATAGACTTCACAGCCAATCACCGGTTTAATCCCGCGTTTCTTCGCTGCTTTATAAAAGTCTACTACCCCATACATCACGCCATGATCGGTCACCGCTACCGCAGAATGTCCCATCTCCTTCGCTGTGTCCAGCAGCCTTTCTATTCGACATGCCCCGTCCAAAAGGCTATATTCGGTATGCAGATGCAGATGCACAAAAGCCATGATTCACATCCTCATTCATAATAAATCTTCCGCCAGTTCCAACAGCCGATTCAATCTATGGTTGACTCCCGACCGGCTGATCGGCGCCGATAAACTCCCGCCCAACTCCCTGAGCGACATTTCCGGATTTTCTATGCGCAGCACTGCGATTTCCCGCAAATCTTCCGGAAGAGAATCCAACCCCATCTTCTCTTCAATTTTCCGAATTGCCATAATCTGTTTCGCTGCTGCTGACGCTGTTTTATCTATATTAGCAGATTCAAAGTTCATTTTCCGGTTGATATTGTTCCGTACCTCTTTGACCATCTTTACCTGCATCAGCTCCATGGCTGATTTTGGCGCACCCAGATAGGTCAATAAGTCTGCGATCTGTTCACTGTCCTTCAAATAAACTACATACGCACCTTTTCTCGCCACAAGAGCCGCCTGTACCGAGATTCCTTCCAGGTCATTCAATACGTGCAGCAAATCTTTTGCCAAATTCATGTGTGGCACCAAAAATTCAAGATGATAATCTTTTTTCGGGTCCGTTACCGTACCGCATGACAAAAAGGCCCCCCTTAGGAACGATGCTGTACAACAAGGGGAGTCCAAATTTGCTAAATTCACGCGCAGGCTGATTTCTTTTCCCGTATACCCAAAACAGTTCACAAGCAGTTCCCTTTCGTTTCCTCCGTCAACTGACACGGTATACATCGTTCCTTCCCGGCTGCGCCGCATCGCCGAAGAAACATTCACCACGCATCCTGCTACCTCCGCCGCAAGCTGTGCCGCTCGCCGGGCAGTCGCTCCATGTTCCGTTGTCAACAACACGGATTCCAACGAAAAACTCCGCGCAAACAAGAATATTCCATAACATTCCGCCTTTCGGCAGCAATCTTTCCCCTCTTCCGTACGGCACATTTCTCGTTTGGCTTCCGATGAAAATGACATCTCCGCACCTCCGTACGGTCAAGATTTCCGAATATCCCGGTGGTGGACACTGGTACGCTTACCAGCCTCCATCAGGTGAATATATAAATATTGAGCCAACGCCACTGAACGGTGGTGTCCTCCGGTACATCCTATCGCCACCACCAGCTGGCTTTTCCCTTCATTACAATACAGAGGAATCATGTAATCGATCAGGTCAATCCATCGTTTCAGGAACCCTTGTGTCTGTTCCCATTGCATGACATATTCCCTTACCGGATCATCCAATCCTGTAAGATTTTTTAATTCCTCTACGTAATAGGGATTGGGCAGGCACCGCACATCAAACACCAAATCAGCTTCTGCAGGAATGCCGTATTTAAAACCAAACGATACGCAGTTAATCATCAAAGCAGCCGACGAATCTCCCAAAAACAGATTGGAAATCCGTTCTTTCAACTGTGCCGGGGAAAGATAAGAAGTATCGATAATGTAATCAGCTCGTTCCCGGACCGGTTTTAAGATTTCACGTTCTCCTTCGACCGCCAAATCCAAAGCTCCGTGGTAGTTTTGTGCCAGCGGATGTTTCCGACGGGTTTCTTTAAAGCGATTAATCAGCACAACATCACTGGCATCCAGGAACAAGAGTTTATATTCCCGGCCTTCCTCTTGAAACTGTGTTAAAACCTCTTCCAGACTGCTGAACATCTTCCCTCCGCGGATATCTGTAACAACAGCTACCCTCTGGAAGCCAGATTTCACTTGCTGAAACAGTTCATAAAATGTTGCAATTAATTTCGGCGGGATATTGTCTACACAATAAAATCCGATATCCTCCAGCGCATCTACTGCCCTGGATTTTCCTGCCCCGGAAAGCCCTGTAACGATAATAAATTCCATGATTTCCTCCATCAGCGCCCCAAGCGCTTCACTTCACATTCCAGCCGAACACCTGTTTGTGCAAACACACGTTCCTGAATCAGTTCAATCAATTTCAAGACGTCGTTACAGGTAGCTCCACCACTGTTCACAATAAATCCTGCATGCTTCTCGCTGACCATTGCGCCGCCGACCCGGCATCCTTTTAACCCACACTGCTCGATCAAAGCTCCGGCGAAATGGCCCTGCGGACGTTTAAACACACTTCCTGCACTCGGGTACTCCAAAGGTTGTTTTGCCTTTCTGCGGCTGTAATAGTCTTCCATCATCCGGCGTATCTCTTCCGGATTTCCTGGCTGTAAGACCAACTCCGTCCAGAGGATGACATCTCCTTGTTCCTGATAAATACTATGGCGATAGGAAAAAGCAAGTTCTTCCTTGGTGAATGTCCCCAAAGTACCGTCCAAAGACGCATGGCCGCAGATATCCACCAGCTGTCCGATCTCTCCGCCATAAGCCCCCGCATTCATATACACTGCGCCGCCGATAGAACCCGGAATCCCCCACAAAAATTCCATTCCTGTAAGGGACTCTTTCTGCGCGAACGAGCAAGCCGATAACACCGATGCCGCCGCTCCTGCGATGATCCCCTTCTCTGTCCGGCGCACTTTTTTAAACCC
>CALWKP010000257.1 GCA_944381295.1 uncultured Clostridia bacterium
CTGTTTGTGTGCGACTCCCATTCTGCGTCGTGTCTACGCCCGTATTCCCTTCCAAAAAACAGTCAAAACAATATCACTCGTTTTCATTTTATTTTTCTCCACTGCTTACCTTGTAGACGCCACGTATAACCCATTTTTGTATTTCCGTTTTTGATAGGAGGGATTTTTACGAAAAAGCTATTCCGTTACCCGATACTCCTTCTATTCTCTGTTTTCATTCTTGGTTTATCTCTTCTCAACCTTTTCACCCCAGACCGTTCTTTTTCTGAATTAGAAAACCGCTATCTCGCGAAAATGCCTGATTTCTCACTGAAAGCTTTTTTTAATTCCTCTTTCAGTTCCAAATACGAAACCTATCTCAATGAACAATTTGTTTTCCGAGACGATTGGATTACACTCAAATCTTTCTCAGAGACCGCTTTAGGAAAAACTGAAAATAACGGGATTGTTTCCGGAAAAGATGGCTATTTATTTGTCAAACAGCTTTCCATCGGACAGGAACAGCTGCAAAAAAACAGTTCTGTACTGCGGGATTTTCTTTCCAGCTATCAGGGTTCCGCCACGGTTGCCATTGTACCCTCCTCCTATGAGATTCTGCGTGACAAAGTTCCTACGGGTCTACCGAATCTTTCCCAGAAACAGGCAATTGACAACCTCTATCAATCTCTTTCTGGCAAAGATCTCCAACTGCTTCCTATCATACAAGTCCTTTCCGAGCATCAGGAGGACTATATTTTCTACCGTACAGACCACCACTGGACAACCTTGGGCGCTTATTATGCCTATGCCGCTTACTGTCAAGCGCATGGACTCTCTGCAATTCCGTGGGAAACTATCCCCAAAGAAACTGTCCCGGATTTTTATGGGACTTATTTTTCAAGGGCAAAGCTCCGTTCCGCTCAAAGTGACTCCATCGTATTTTGCGACCTTCCCATTACTTCCTTTGAAGCCGATCTTGAACAATATCCCGGCATGTATCAAGAGAGTCAATTCTCCAAACGGGACAAATATGCAGCGTTTCTTTATGGAAATCACGGTCTGACAACGATTCGTTCTGACGCGGGAACTGGAAAAAAGGCCCTTGTCATCAAAGATTCCTTTGCTAACTGTTTTGTTCCTTTTCTTACGCAGCATTACGACGAAGTAACTGTAGTGGATCTTCGCTATTTTCGTGCAGGAATCAGTACCTTGCTGGAACAGCAGTCCTATGATGATTTGCTGATCCTCTATAACTATCTGAATTTTGCCGAGGACACCAATTTTTACCGTTTAAATGCTTGAATTCTGCCTGATTTTGTGTTATGAATAGAAAGACAAAAGGGGGCTGATAAAATGCATGCATCTCTCCAACCACGCTATCCATTTGTGTTGTTAGATGCCGACCGGACTTTATTCGATTTTGACTATGCTCAGGCACAAGCGTTGGAACACGCTGTTTCAGAGGTTGTTTCTTCCCAGGGAATCCCTTATACGAAAGATGTTTTGGAACTCTACCGAAAAATCAGCTCCCATGTATGGGATTTATATGAGAAAGGAGAAATCTCTCAAAAAGAACTTCAAACTCAGAGGTTTGAGACTCTCTTCTCTACCCTCGGCGTACAAGGAGATGCCTTCCAAGCCAACGGCCGCTATCTTGACCAGTTAGGGGAAGAGGAGAAATTATTGGATGGCGCAGAATGGCTTTGCAAGACTTTATCGCCCTATTGCCGTCTTTCCATTGTAACCAACGGGATTTCCCGCTCACAACACCGCCGGCTGGAAAAATCAGCCTTACGACCTTATATCTCTGACTTGTTTATTTCGGAAGATCTCGGATATCAAAAGCCGCAAAAAGAATATTTTGATGCGGTATTTGCCCGCTTAGAGGGATTTTCCAGACAACAAGCAATCATTTTAGGCGATTCTCTCGCCTCCGACATTGCGGGTGGAATTGCCGCCGGAATTGACACCTGTTGGTATCATCCTTCTGGCACTTCCTCCATTCATCCCGCTACTTACGAAATCCACAGTCTCCATGATTTTGCAAAAATTGTGCTTGCGGAAAATCTCTTTACCGAACATCCACAGTTATGAACAAAGCCTTCCGAAGAAACAGGCTGCCTCTTTTTCAGCGACTGTATCTCCAGAAGGCCTTTTCTTTTTGTCCTACTCCTATAAATAAAGTTTTTCCTAAAAATATATTACTCATAAATACGAATTTGCTCAAGCCACTTTTTTAACGTTTCTTCCGTTTCCGAAAGAAATTCCAGGATCTCACTTACCTTTTCGCTCTCTTCGCTTTTGACCCTTTGCGCAGTTTCTATCGCTTCTGTGGGAAGTTCTACCTGGTTTTGATAAAGCTTGTCCAATCTGCATAGCGCATCTTTTTTGAGCTGCTCATAAACAGTCTCCACATTTTTAAGGATCTCGCATTCAATCGAGCCGTAATTTTGCAAAAGTGGAGTAATCACAGCTTGTCACTTTTGGGAAACCAATTTCTGGCACACACGTTTTTTTAAGATTTCTCAACAAATTTCCATCAGCTTTTTTAAACGAAACCTGGTATCTTTTTTGAAGTCTTTCCTTCCTGGATTCCCTTCCACACGAAAAATTGATTTTTTCCCTTCAAATCACACACAACTGACCAAATCGTATCTTTTCCGGTCTTTCGGTCATACTGACATAAAAAACCATCGGGTAAGATTGTTCTATTTTTCTTCTTGTTGCAGCTGCTCTGCTTCTTCCTTTGTTATTTTGCCGCATTCTTCCATCCGTTTTAGCACCTGACGCATCCGCTGCTTGGCAAGTTCCGGATTTGAGTCAGGCGAATATACCGACGGAGCATTGGGAAGTCCTGCTAACATAACTGCTTCATAATCACTCAATTCTGAAGGTGTCTTTCCATAATACCCTTCTGCTGCCGCAGAAATTCCATAATACCCGCTGCCAAAATAAATTGTATTCACATAACATTCAAAGATCTCTCGCTTATTGTATTGCTTTTCCAAATCCAATGCCAGAAAAACTTCCGCAAACTTCCGTTCCAGTTTCTTCTCCTGCGTAAAATATTCGTTCTTTGCAAGCTGCTGTGTGATCGTGCTCCCGCCTTCCGCAAACGATAACGTTCTCAAATCATTCCATAACGCTCTACCAATCGCCAGTAAATCAATTCCATGATGTTCCCAAAAACGTTGATCTTCTGCCGATATCACCGCATCTATATAGATTTCTGGCAGTTCGTCATATGTTATAAATCCTTCCATCGCCTGAATGGATTCTATTTTTTCTGTCAACGGTACCTCTTTTATCGCTTTCTGATACATTTTATACCCTTTTAACCCAAATATCGTGCTTACTGCAACGACCAGGCAGATGCTTAACGAAATCAGTATCTTTCCAAAAACTCTGATCATCCTTTTCAAAGCGGCTCCTTTCCCGCCTGCCTGCTCCAATACGCATGCAGGCGGTCTTTTTCTGTTTTTTCTTATCCCTGTAAATATACCCGGTTCCGCCTTATCGTCTTCCTTTTCTTTTACATTCAGAAGCAAAAAAATCTGTCACTTTCCATACTTCTGTAAGAAGGAGGAAAAGCAATGCCGTTGGGATTGCAATTACAGCTAATATCGCCATTCCCATCCATGTTATAGCGATTCCTAACCCTGTAAACAAATTTTTTTGCAAACCTGTTTTGTGTTTCTGGCAGGACATCTCCAGACACTCCTGATACCGGCATACTTCCCCATCCATATTGATTCTCCTATCTTCTAATTACACCGTTTGGTAAACAGATGTCATTTCTACAGTTCCTGAAAAATCTTTATAATCGATCATAATATAATTCCCGCCGCTGTACAACGAAAGTTCCAAGTAAAACTCTCCTGTATTCTCCGCTTCATATTCGTTGACTTCATCATTTTGTCGGACCCGGATCTTGGCACTTCCGGATTCTGCCGAAATCGTTCCGGAAATAACCAACTCCCGTTCTTTGATAGAGCCCCCACCAAAAATCACATCACGACCGCTGACTGATACGATTTTCGCAGAATAGCTCCCTGTATAACCATCTTCACTTTCACGGCTTCCCAGTAATTCCTGATCTGTTGTGATTTGAGATTGTCCAATCTTTCCGGCAATCTCGTCCAGATTCCCCCACACTCTTTCCGGCGATTTTTCGGAAATTTGACAGGCACTCAACAAACAAACCAGTATGGCTGCAAAAAGTACAGTTATTGTTTTCACTCTAAATCCTCCCGCATATCGCTTACAATCGAATAGTAAGATCGGGATGTCTGATGGTATACTAAAATATAGAACAGCGCAAAGACCAGATAGCATATCACCGTCACAAAAATCAAGTAGTTCAGGTTTGTTAATCCAAAAAGCAGCAGTAATTTGTCAATTAACGGAAACGCAAACACCAAATGGACTCCCGCAAGAATCAATGGCAGGAAAAATACAGTCAACACCTGGGAATTGATGCTCCGTTTAATCTCTTTTTTCGTCATGCCGACTTTTTGCATAATAGAAAATCTTGACTGATCCTCATAACCTTCTGAAATTTGCTTGTAGTAAATGATCAGCACAGCTGCCAAAATAAACACAATTCCCAACAAGATTCCAAGGAAAAAGAGCCCTCCATAAAGTCCATAAAATCCGGCACGGTCACTTTCTACGCCTTCACAGGTAACATGGAAATATTCGTCTTCTCCTAATCCCTGCTCCATTTGAGCGATTTTATCCTGGAGCTGTTCCTGTATCTTAATCTGTTCCTCACTTCCACAGGTGAGATCAAACGCATAAATCCAGTTAAGTCCGCTGAATCCAATGCCCCCAAAATCTTCCTGCTCAAATAATGAATTGATTATCCCTTCAAAATCCGGTACAAACAGAAAAATGGACGGAAAAATCTGCATGGAATCTACCCCGTTATCCACAAAGGTATCCACCTGTTTCTTGACCTTCAACGTCTGACCATTTCCCAGTGTAATGGTATCTTTGTCATAATTCATCCCTTTGGTAAGATACAGGATAACTTCATCATCACCTAATATTTCCTCTGTACCCATCAGACGGTTATAGTCCTCTAATGGAACAATAAATCCCTGCCACAAAGACGAAAAATTTTCTGTATCGACCGATTTCACTCGGATGTCTCCACTCTGTACGTCATATGCCGCAAAGCTCCCCGTTCGGTAATCTATCACATTTTCCACGCTGCTGCCATGTTCTTTTGCTATCTGTGAAGAAATCCCCCGGATTTCTTCCATATTTCCGGAATAGAATCCTTCCAAATTATCAACGTAGGCAGTCAGGTTAATATTTCTTGGATACCTCCCACGCAGACTTTCCTCCATTCCGCTATACAGACAAACGGTTGAAGATACCATTACCAAGACCATCGTACACAGGATGCAAATTGATGCTAACCCGGCACCATTCCTTTTCATCCGATATACCATCGAAGAAAGAGATACAAAATGGTTCGTTTTATAGTAATATCGTTTATTTTTCTGCAATAGCCGGCAGATCGCGACTGATCCCGAAACAAAGAGCAGGTATGTCGCTACGATAACCATAATAACTGCTACAAAAAACAGCATTACTGCTTGTACTGGGTCCTCAATCGATACCGACAGATAATAAGCAGCAGCCAGGATCACTACCCCAAAAAGCGCCAGAACCCAATTTGCTTTCGGCGGTTTTTCACCTACATTCTCACTGCGCAGCAGCTCAATCGGATTTGTCAAATGAATTTGGCGGAGCGTATTCAGAAAAATCAGCCCAAAAATAATTGCAAACAAAATTACTGTTTGAACGATCGAATTCACGCTGACTACAAAAGTAAAATCCGCAGTTCCTGACAATAGATTTACCATTCCCAGTTCGGCAAGTTTTGAAAAAAGAATTCCAAAAAACAAGCCGCAAACTATAATGATCCCTTCCAGAAACATCGTTTCCCAAAACAAGACCACTGCCAGGTTTCTTTTTTCCATTCCTAAAATATTATAAAGTCCAAATTCCTTTTTTCTTCTTCGAATCAGAAAAGAATGTGTGTAAAACAAAAAAATAACTGTAAACACGCACATGACGCCAAAACCCATCTGCAAAAACGCCTGTGCGGTATCGCCTCCCGGCATCTCCCGAACCAAATTTCCGGTTCCCAAAAAAGATACGATATAGGTCATCATGACCATCCCGATACTTGCCAAGATATAAGGAAGATATAATTTCCGATTCTTTTGAATCCCGCTCCACGCCAGCTTCTGGTAAAACCCTTTTTTCATGACCGGTCACCGCCTGTCGCAAGCAATGTCAGGGTATCTGAAATTTTTTGATAAAATTCATTGACCGTACTATTCCCACGGTAAATCTGATGGAATACTTCCCCGTCTTTAATGAACAATACCCGTCCAGCATGGCTGGCCGCCTTTACCGAATGTGTTACCATCAGAATCGTTTGGCCCCTCCGATTGATCTCCCCGAATAATCGTAAAAGTTCATCTGTCGATTTGGAATCTAACGCCCCAGTAGGTTCATCTGCCAACACTAGCCTCGGTTCCGTAATCAAAGCCCGCGCTACCGCAGCCCGCTGTTTTTGTCCTCCAGACACTTCATAAGGATATTTTTTTAAAATTCCTTCAATTCCTAACTGAGGTGCGATCACGGCAAGCCGCTGTTCCATCTCCGAAGGATTTTTTCCTGCCAGCACCAGTGGAAGATAGATATTATCTTCCAGAGAAAATGTATCCAGCAAATTAAAATCCTGAAATACAAACCCTAAATGATCCCGTCGGAACGATGCGATATCTGCTTCCCGGATGTTTGCCAGCTCTTTTCCATCCAGCCGCACACTTCCTCCTGTGGGCTTATCCAAAGCTGCCAAAATATTCAGAAGAGTCGTTTTTCCAGATCCGGATTCCCCCATAATTGCAACATATTCCCCTTCTTCCACACGAAAGGATACATTCGTAAGCGCCTGTACCTGTGCTCCGCCAAAACGGGTCACATAAGTCTTTTTCAGCGCGTCAACTTCCAAAATACTCATTCTGCATAGTTCTCCTTTACTCTAGCATCTATTCTTTCTCATTCGCGGACAACAGGAGATTTCTTTTGTCCACGGTCAATATTGTAACAAAAAAGGAAATGTGCCTCCATCGAATCGGCTTACATTTCCTTCGGATTTCTTACATTTTTGTAAGAAGCTATTCCATTTCCATCTTTTTCCGGGATAGGTCAATCCGCATCACTGTTCCGCTCTCCAAAGAAGAATTCGCTGTGATCGTATGGCCGAGATTATTACACACCCGTTTACACAGATACAATCCAATTCCACTTGCCTTTTTATCGCTTCTTCCATGGTATCCGGTATATCCTTTTTCAAAAATCCTCGGCAGATCTTCCGGCGCAATTCCAATTCCGGTATCACGGATACAAAGTGTCAATGGTTCTTCCAAATCAATCGTCACTGTCCCGCCCGGAGGAGTATACTTCAGAGCATTAGTCAAAATTTGTTCTATTACAAAAGACAACCACTTTTCATCGGTCAGTACTTGTTTTTCCAGCTCTGTGTAGGAGAGCCTTAACTTTCTCCGAATAAACTGGGATGCCAATTTTTTTACTGCCCCTTTTACAATCCCATCCAAATCATTGTCTCGGAACACATAATCTGTCGAAGCCGAATCCAGACGTAAGAATACCAGGACCATTTCCACATACTGCTCAATCCGCATGAGGTCCTCCATTACTTGACGGGAAAGCGGAGTATCTTCATTTTGCAGTGTCAACCGCATCGACGCAATTGGCGTTTTAATCTGATGCGCCCATACTGTATAATATTCCGCCATATCGTTATACCGAAGGTCCAGTTCCGTTTTCAGATGGTTTTGTTCTCCTCTTAAAGCTTGGATGATCTGCTGATAATCCAGGTCATCCTGAGAATTGCAGTCCGGAAATTTCCCCATCAGGTAAGCCGGGGTCTTGCTGAGTTCCTGCAATCTCCGATGTTTCTTTTTCGCTTTTCGAAAATCATATACCAACACTAAGGCCCCTATGATCCCGCTCACCAATGCCGGATACCACACCGCTTCCCACGGGATCTGATACATCCGGAAGGTATAAAAGAATATAAGGCTAGCTGTCACAAAAAATAAGATACATTTTTTCCGCTGTTTCCCATAATGCACCAGGAATTCCATAGTTTCCTCCCTTGCCTTATCACGACGCCAACTATCCCACGCCAGATTTCGTCTTACTGAATTCCGGCAGCCCAACTG
>CALWKP010000258.1 GCA_944381295.1 uncultured Clostridia bacterium
GCACATACATCCGCAATCACTGACTTGTGTCGGAATTCTTCCCTTGCATGAATATTCGACATATGGGTCTCAATAAACGGGATACGTACACATGCAATCGCATCGTGGATGGCATAACTGTAATGGGTAAATGCACCTGCGTTGATAATTACACCGTCATACTTGCCTTTTGTTTCGTGAATCTTATCAATAATCGCGCCTTCCCAGTTTGACTGGAAAATGTCACATGCAAAATCATATTTTTCCGCAGTCTCCATGATCTGCTGGTTGATGCTTTCTGCGGTTTCACTCCCATATACACCTTTTTCCCGTACACCTACCATATTCATGTTTGGTCCTAACAGCACCAATATTCTTTTCTTTGCCATGGCAAACTTACTTCCTCTCTCTGTCAACCTTATCCTGTTGTAACCGATTTCGGATTCCCCGTTCCATCTTTCTGCGAAGACGAAACGAAAAAGAACCTTCTTTCTGAATCGGTTCCAACAAAATAGATTTCATCCCGCAGAGGTTTGCACCAAGAACATCCGTAAAAATCTGATCTCCTACCACCGCCACGGACTTTCTTTCTACATGCATCTTCCGCGCAGCACTTCGGTAGACAAATGGTAAAGGCTTACAACCCCTGCTTAAAAAATCCAGACCATATTGCGCCGCAAAAGGTCGTACCCGGTCCCGGGTGTTATTCGACAGGATCATCATCTTGATCCCATTTTGCCTCATGTTCCAGCTCCATTCCACCGTGCCTTCCGCAGGTGATTGCGAGCCGTGCAGTGAAAGCGTATTATCCACATCCAAAATCAAGGCTGTCACCCCGATCTCTCGCAACAATTCCGGGGTCACCGCAAGGATATTTTGCAACGATACTGTCGGATAAACTATCCGCATCAGCCCGCCTCCCATCTCTGAGGAAATTAAAAAAGCGGGCCAGCATGCCCGCTTTTTCATACCATGTCAGTTCGCCGTTCCGTAAACTTATTTGTATTTACGTTTACGAGCTGCTTCGGATTTCTTTTTACGCTTTACAGAAGGCTTTTCATAAGCTTCTCTCTTGCGAACCTCAGCAATCACTCCCGCTCTTGCGCACTGCTTCTTGAACCTTCTCAGAGCACTGTCGAGAGACTCATTCTCTTTTATCCTGATCTCAGCCACTTGTATCCCTCCCATCCGCCAAAAGGCAGGGGTATCGTCGTATAACAACAAACATTATACATATTCTGCGTGAATATGTCAAGCGATAATGTGGTAAACTTTTTATAAGATTTATTTTTTTCAAAATTTTTTCATTTTTGTATTGACATATTTTGAATTTGATGATAATATAATACACGCGCCGTTGAGAGTGCCGCAAACAGTACTTAGGGGTATAGCTCAGTTGGTAGAGCAGCGGTCTCCAAAACCGCGTGCCGAGGGTTCAAGTCCTTCTGCCCCTGCCACAGATGGCCCGGTAGTTCAGCTGGTTAGAACGCTAGCCTGTCACGCTAGAGGTCGACGGTTCGATCCCGTTCCGGGTCGCCATCATTGCTGCTATGGCTCAGATGGTAGAGCGCATCCTTGGTAAGGATGAGGTCACCAGTTCAATTCTGGTTAGCAGCTCCAAAATAACACCGTGAAAACACGGTGTTATTTTTTTGTCTATAAAAGTTATGCCGTATGGTTTTCTCTGAATGAACAGGACTATTGCAAAATAAAAGCACAATCGCAACCTGCGCAGAAAATAAAAACCATAACGAGGATCGGCCCTCAAAAGAAGCTGTTTGGGCTTTCTTTTGGGGCCGATCTTTGTGCATTTTGGTAAACCTATTCCGCAGACATACCTTTGCCCTCAAATCGAAATTTGCAGAGCAACATCATACAATTCCTTATTGAATACACGTTTCATCGATAGCGCAACGGTAATATCATAGTCTACGATTTTTCCGTCACTCATAGCGACAACGCGGTTCCCAAGGCCCTCCTGAAGGAGCTTGACCGCCCTGTTCCCCATTTCGCTGGCCACAACACGGTCGCGCAAGGTAGGCGATCCTCCGCGTTGTACATGCCCCAGAATCGTCGCACGGGATTCAATTCCTGTGGATTCCTGAATCCGCTTGGAAATCTCACTAACTCCGCCAACGCCTTCTGCCACGACAATAATAAAATGCTTTTTCCCCGTCTTTTGTGTAAACAGCATTCTGCCAATGACATCTTTTTCAAAATCAAATGGAATTTCCGGAACTAAGATCGTTGTCGCTCCTACCGCAATACCTGTATTCAGCGCCAAATCCCCGCATCTTCTTCCCATTACTTCTACAACACTGCAACGATCGTGGGATTCTGTGGTATCCCTCAAACGGTCAACCATCTCCATTGCTGTGTTCATCGCAGTATCATAACCAATCGTATATTCGCTGCACGCGATATCGTTATCGATTGTTCCTGGAATGCCGATACAATTGATCCCGGCATTTGTTAAATCGCGTGCACCACGGAAAGAACCATCGCCGCCGATGACGACTACCCCATCAATTTCCATCTGACGGCACATGTCCGCAGCTTTCTTGACACCTTCCGGTGTATTGAATTCGGGACTACGTGCTGTATACAGCATGGTCCCACCATGATGGATGATGTCCGACACGCTTCTGAGGTTCATGTCGATAACGTCTCCGTTCAAAAGCCCGTTATACCCTCTGCGTACACCAAAAACCCTCATTCCACTCGTGAGAGCCGTCCTTGCGACAGCCCGAACGGCAGCATTCATGCCAGGCGCATCCCCGCCGCTTGTCAATACGGCAATCGTTTTGACACTCATTGATTTGTTTCCCCCTATCCTGAATTGTACAATGATTGTACGGTTGGAAAAGCATACTGACAGGCTTTTCAGAAGGCCGAAAAACCTTTCACAAACCCTTTTATTGGGATTTTCATTCCCTATTATAAGGAATTGTTTCAAAATAATCAACCGTCAATTATGGACACAAATGCCGCTGATATGGATTTTTCTTGCAAAATCAGCAGTTATTCCTTTACATAAGCAACATTTGTGTCGCCTAATAGCTTTTTTAGGGCCGTTTCCAGCACTTCATTGGGGAACACCCAAAGATTTGCAGGCGCCCGTAATAACTTCCCTGTATCTCGAAATAAGATATATAACGGCGTGGTTCCATCAAACACTGCGGTATATTGCAGGGCTTTCTGATACTTTTTATCGTCTTTCCCATCTACTTTCAAATACAGCCCAGGATGCCTTGTTTTGGCTTTTCCGCCGTTTCCCGTATTTTTCCCTGTCAAAGCTTCTTCCGGAAGGCACACTTGCTCACAGATGATCTTCGTATCCTTTTCCTCTGTCAGGCTAAGCCTTCCCAACAGCTTGACAATCTTCCCTTCCGCAATCAATCCACTGTACTGCGCCAGGACCGTCGGGAATACCAGGATTTCAATTGCCCCAAACATATCTTCCAGCGTGATAAAGGCCA
>CALWKP010000259.1 GCA_944381295.1 uncultured Clostridia bacterium
TTTCCGGATTATGCAGGGAACTCTCCTCGTTGAGCACCTCCACGATACGCTGTGCGGATTCATTTGCCATAGTGATCATGACGAATACCATAGAGAGCATCATCAAGCTCATGAGGACCTGGAATCCGTAGGTCAGCATGGAGGACATCTGGCCGACGTCGAGTTCCAAACCGCGGGACGTGATTACCGTATAGGAGCCATAGGACATGACGAATAAAATAATGGCATAAATGCAGAACTGCATCAGGGGGATGTTGAGCGCCAGGATACGTTCCGCTTGGGTGAAGTCGGCACGGACGTCCTCGGCGGCAACGTTGAACTTCTGTTTTTCAAAGTCTTCGCGCACGAAGGATTTCACCACGCGCATCCCCTTGATATTCTCCTGGACAGAGCTGTTGAGGGCGTCGTATTTCCGAAAAACCCTGCGGAACAGCGGCATGACCTTGCGGGTGACGAGGGCCAGGCCGACGGCAAGCAGCGGGATGACCAGCAAAAAGATAAAGGCCATTTTGCCGCCCATGACAAACCCCATCACGAACGAGAAAATCAACATCAATGGGCAGCGAATGGCGGTACGGACAATCATCATATAGGCCATCTGCACATTGGTGACGTCGGTAGTAAGGCGTGTGACAAGGCTGGAAACAGAAAATTTATCGATATTCTTGAACGAATAGCTTTGGATCTTATAGAACATATCCTTGCGCAGGTTCCGAGCAAAACCGCAGCTCGCGGTAGCGCAGGCGGAACCGGCAAAGGCGCCGAAAGTCAGGGAGAGTGCCGCCATCACGACCAAAATCGCTCCGTAGCGCAGGATGACGTCGATGGAGCAGCCGTTTTTGATCTCGTTGACAAGATTGGCGATCAGAAAGGGGATAATACATTCCATGACGACTTCCCCGGAGACCAAAAGAGGCGCAAGCAGCGAAGGCTTTTTAAACTCGCGGATACTTTTCGCTAACGTCCTTATCATACAGGAAAAACTCCTCACTTTCCGGCCTTCAGAAAGGCCTGCTATTGGTTATGGTGCTAACAAATAAGAATTGACCGATTCATCGGCATCAGGCGTCCAGATTTTCCGACATTTTTGCGGCGATCTCTAAAAAGATCTGGATTTGTCCGGGAGAGATATCCTTGTTAAGGACCTTTTCGATCTCGCAGATACATTGGTGGATCTGGGCGTCTAGAAGCACCGCTTTTTCCGTAGGCACGATACATTTCAAACGGGCATCCTGGGCGACATTTTCCCGCTGGACAATTCCCTTTTTTTCTAAAAGCTGCAAAATTCCAGTTGTTGTTGAGCGGCTCAGTTCAAACACTTCTTCAACGTCTTTTTGCAGCACAGGGCCATCCTTGGAATGTTCGAGCACATAATGCATCACACGGCTTTGCACAGCGGTAATACCCAAATCGGCTAACGTGGCGTTCATGCGTTTTTTTAACTTGTGGGAGAGCAGATTGATCCAGATTCCACTGTCAGAAAACACCTGGATTCCCGCCTTCTTTCGTGAATTATTTGTTAGGGCACGAACAATATTACTCTACTTTTTCTTGTTTGTCAATAACCCTTTTCCAAATAAATAGGGCTTTTTTAGGTTTGGAAACCTTGGGAAAACGGTGTTTTAAAGGTATTTTCCGAACCATCTATATTACGGCGTAATTTTCGTGATTTCCCTACTTGTAAACCAATTATGAACTTTTTCGATCCCCTCTTGACGTATTTATATATTGCCTATATTATTTATATTGTAAATATATTTTGGAGGCATAGTATGCAAGATCTTCATTTGGGCAGCACTGTCCTGGATGTTCTCCGTGAACTGGATACAAACCTGAATGCTGTTTTGCTGCCATTTTATAAGCCTTACGGGATCACCGTGATGCAGGCCCGCGTCATGATGGAAATTTCCCGCTTGGAACCTGTGGCAATCGGAGAACTGGCCGACCGGATTGGAATGGCCAGGGCCAATGCTTCCACCCTGTGCAAACGTCTGGAATCGTTAGGAGTGGCCGAACGTTCCCGCGGCAAACTGGATGAACGTGTCGTGAAAATTTCCCTTACCCCGCAAGGCAGAAAAATCCTCAGTAATGTTGAAGAGGCAATCCGCGAATCTGGCCGGCAAAAGTTTGGAAAATTGTCGGAACAGGAACGCGCGGATATCCTCAACAGCTTGGGCAAACTAAATCAATTACTTCGGCAAATCGCTCAATCAGAGAAGGTGGATGTATGACAGAACAAAAAAAGACCCCGAAAAAGCCCTTGATTTTCTACTATGTGGTTGTGCTTATTGTGATGATGCTGCTCAATTCACTACTGTTCCCGTCATTTTTGCAGCCCCAGGAAGTCACCTATAATCAGTTTATTAGCAGCGTCGAATCCGGTAACGTGGAGATGGTCGAGATTCAGGATACCCAGATCGGGTTCGCCGAGACGGTAGACGGGAAAACCAGCGTCTATGTCACCGGGAATCCCAATGACCCGAACCTCGTCGAGCGGCTGCTTGATTCCGGCGTCGAGTTTGGAAAGGTCATCCCCAAAGAGATGCCCTGGCTTCTTAGTTTCTTGCTCACCTGGATTCTGCCGATGCTGTTCTTTGTGGGGATCGGTTCTCTTCTAATGCGCATGATGCAGAAACGGATGGGTGGTCCGAACGCCATGCAGTTCGGCAAGAGCAATGCGAAAATATACGTCGAAGCGCAAACCGGGAAATCATTTGCGGACGTGGCCGGTGAGGACGAAGCCAAAGAAGCCTTACAGGAAATTGTGGATTTCCTGCACAATCCTGCGAAATATGAGAAGATCGGTGCGACAATGCCCAAAGGAGCGCTGCTTGTCGGACCTCCCGGCACCGGGAAAACTTTGTTGGCGAAAGCTGTTGCTGGAGAAGCACGTGTCCCGTTTTTCTCCATTTCCGGTTCGGAATTTGTGGAAATGTTCGTCGGTATGGGTGCCGCAAAAGTGCGTGACCTCTTTAAACAAGCCCAGGAAAAAGCTCCTTGTATTGTGTTTATCGATGAGATTGATACCATCGGGAAAAAACGTGACGGCGGTGGCATGACCGGCAACGACGAACGCGAACAGACGCTCAACCAGCTCCTGACGGAAATGGATGGTTTTGACGGACGCAAAGGCGTCGTGATCCTTGCTGCGACAAACCGTCCCGAAAGCCTCGACAAAGCTTTGCTGCGGCCAGGACGGTTTGACCGCCGTATCCCCGTAGAGCTGCCCGACCTTGCTGGTAGGGAAGCAATCTTGCGCGTCCACGCCCAAAAGGTATCTATTGCGGATTCCATCGATTTTGGCGCGATTGCCCGCGCCACTGCCGGAGCTTCCGGCGCGGAACTTGCCAATATCGTCAATGAAGCTGCCCTGCGCGCCGTGCGCATGGGCCGCGACCAGGTGCTCCAGGAAGACCTGGAAGAATCGGTCGAAGTGGTCATTGCCGGATATCAGCGCAAAAACGCAGTCATTTCTCTCAAGGAAAAGAAGATCATTGCTTATCACGAAATCGGCCATGCGCTTGTTGCTGCGCTCCAGACGCAGTCAGCTCCTGTCGCAAAGATTACCATCGTTCCGCGTACCTCCGGTGCACTTGGCTATACCATGCAGCTGGAAGAGGGAGAACGGGTCCTGCTCTCCCGGGAAGAAGCGTTCCAGAAAATTGCCACCCTTACTGGCGGACGCGCTGCTGAAGAAGTGGTATTCCGATCGGTCACTTCCGGAGCTTCTAACGACATCGAGCAGGCGACAAAGCTTTCCCGCGCAATGGTCACCCGCTACGGCATGAGCGATACTTTCGACATGACGGCCCTCGAAACTGTCAGCAACCAGTACCTCGGCGGAGATACGTCGCTGGCTTGTTCACCGGAAACCGCCACGGAAATTGACCGTGAAGTCGTAAATATTATCCGTGAGGCGCATCAAAAGGCAGTTGGAATCCTTCAGGAGAACCGCGCCAAACTGGACGAACTTGCACAATACCTTTTGGAAAAAGAAACCATCACTGGTGCAGAATTTATGCAGATTCTGAATCGGTAATAAAATCGCTGCAACGCAGGAAAGGATGGACTATCTTGGCAGATTCAAATCAACAGCAGGCGCTTGCCCACGAAAGTGTCGGCAGGCTATTATTCCGGCTTGCGGTGCCGGCGATCACCGCTCAACTTGTCAACATGCTTTACAATATCGTTGACCGCATTTATATTGGTCATATCGAGGGAATCGGTGCTGATGCCCTCACCGGGGTGGGGGTCACGTTCCCGATCATCATGATCGTATCCGCATTCAGCTCTCTGGTAGGAATGGGTGGTGCCCCTCGTTCTTCCATCAAACAGGGGGAGGGGGATGAAGCCGGCGCGGAAGAAACGCTCAGCAACTGTTTTGTGGTCCTGATCGGGATTTCAGTGGTGCTGACGGTATTATTCCTGATCTTTAAAGGCGACCTCCTGATGATGTTCGGTGCAAGTGAAGTTACCTTCCCGTATGCCGACCGTTATCTGGCGATTTATCTTTGCGGGACTATTTTTGTCCAAATCTCCCTGGGGATGAATGCATTCATTACCTCCCAGGGCTATGCAATGACGAGTATGCTGACTGTCATTATCGGCGCTGCGATCAATATCGTTCTTGACCCGATCTTCATTTTTGGATTCGGCATGGACGTTACCGGTGCGGCTCTCGCTACCGTTATTTCGCAGGCAGTTTCCGCGGTTTGGGTGTTGTTGTTCCTTTTTGGTAAGCGCAGCCGTCTCAGAATCCGTACGAAATATTTTCGTCCGCGAGCCAAAATTCTTCTGCCCGTGTTTGCGCTAGGAATCTCCCCATTTATTATGCAAAGTACAGAAAGCCTGCTCAATGTAGCGTTTAACTCGTCCCTGCAAACTTATGGCGGGGACCTCGCTGTCGGCGCTATGACCATCCTTTCCAGTATGATGCAGGTGTTGAACCTTCCACTGACGGGACTGACCCAAGGTGCACAACCCATTATCAGCTTCAACTATGGGGCGGGGAATATTGACCGTGTGCGCAAGACCTTCCGTCTGCTGTTGATTTCCGCACTGTCGTTTTCTACATTTTTCTGGCTCCTGGTGATGCTCTTCCCAGGAGTGTTTGTGTCCCTCTTCAACAACAGCGATCCGCAACTGAGGGAAATTACTATTTGGGCAATCCGCATTTATCTGGCTGCTGCGTTAATTATGGGCGCTCAACTTGCTTGTCAGCAAACCTTTATCGCTGTTGGCCAGGCGAAATCTTCCCTGTTCCTGGCGCTGCTGCGCAAAATCATCCTCCTGATCCCCATGATCTATATCCTGCCCAATTTCTTTGATGACAAGGTGTTCGCCGTGTTCCTTGCGGAACCGGTATCCGATATCCTTGCAGTCGCCACGACCGTCACGCTGTTCTCGGTCCAGTTCCGGAAAATTTTGAAAAGCCGTGAAAAAGAACTGGGATTGGCAAAATAATAGATGGCGGCCCTTGCGATGGGCTGCTGGATAGCCCTTACCTCAAAATCGCGCATAAAAGTCAGCCCGCAAAGAAAGCCAGGAAGCTTTTTTGCGGGCCGATTCTCGTCAGGGGCCCTGTTTTTTGCAGGCGGCCTTTTCCCTGGTTTTCCTGCCCTGTTCATTGCCAGGGAAAACTTTTTGGGTCCTCGCTTTTTTGCAGGATGCTGCCATCACAATACCTAAAATATATTTCCGGTTCATTGACACAATTGTTGGAAAATGATAATATTAATTCAGAAAATCTTGAGTTTGCACAGGCGTCTTCCTGCGCAAGACGAAAGGGCGCGATTTGTATGAAACTTTCTTTAAATGGCCTGAGAGACCGCATGGGTTGGGAAGATTCTGGAATCAGGCTTCCGAAATATGACGTCGAAAAGATTACTGCCTGTACCAAGGCTTGTCCCAGATGGGTTCATTTTGGTGCCGGTAATATCTTTCGCAGTTATATCGCCAGGATCCAGCAGCGTCTGCTGAATGCCGGGAAAAGCGATTTCGGTATTATCACTGCGGATACCTTTGATTTCGAGATTATTGACAAAATTTACAAGCCCTATGACAACCTTGGACTTTTGGTCCTGATGCATCCCGATGGGACCCTGGAAAAAGAAGTGCTGGCCAGTATTTCGGAAAGTCTGAAAGCCAGCCCTCAGGAACAACAGGATTGGGAACGTCTGAAACAGATTTTCCAGAGTCCGTCGCTTCAGATCGCCAGCTTTACCATTACGGAAAAGGGCTATGCGATCACCGATATGAACGGCGATGTGTTCCCGTCTGTTGCCAGTGACCTTCAAAATGGTCCGGAAGCTCCTAAACACGGTATGGCGATTGTCACATCCCTGCTGTATACCCGCTTCCGTTCCGGTGCTATGCCGATCGCGATGGTCAGCATGGATAACTGTTCCCACAATGGCGATAAACTTTATCATGCGGTACAGTTTATCGCACGCAAATGGCACGAGAATGGGTATGTCGATCAGGAATTCCTGAATTACATCAATAATTCTGCAAAAGTTTCTTTCCCCTGGACGATGATTGATAAGATTACTCCACGTCCGTCGGAATTTGTCCGCGATGCTCTTACCCGCGACGGCGTTCAGGATATGGATATCATCGTAACGGAGAAAAAAACCGTCATCGCTCCGTTTATCAATGCGGAATCCCCCGAATATCTGGTGGTGGAGGACGAATTCCCCAATGGCCGCCCGCCGCTGGAAGCTGCCGGAGTATTGTTTGCAGACCGCACCACGGTCAACAATTCGGAACGGATGAAGGTTACCACCTGTCTTAATCCGCTTCATACCGCGCTTGCAGTATTCGGCTGTCTGCTTGGATTCCCATCCATCTCCGAAGAGATGAAGGACGCGGAACTTTCATCGTTGGTGGAACGGATTGGATATCGTGAAGGGATGCCGGTGGTAATTAACCCGATCATTCTGAATCCGATGGCGTTTATCAAAGAAGTCATTGAAAAGCGGCTTCCGAATCCTTATATTCCGGATACTCCACAGCGGATTGCAACAGATACTTCTCAAAAATTGGCCATCCGTTTTGGGGAAACAATCAAGGCTTACCGTGACCGTCCTGACTTGGACATTAATGCGCTGACTTACATCCCGCTGGCAATTGCTGGATGGTGCCGGTATTTACTGGGAATCGACGACGAAGGGGAACCCATGCAGTTAAGTCCCGACCCCATGCTTCAGGAACTGACGGGGCACTTGGCCGGGATTGAGTTTGGAAATCCGGATTCTGTAAAAAGCCAACTGGCTCCATTACTGAGCAATCAGGTGCTGTTTGGGGTGAACCTATATTATGTAGGGATTGGCAAGAAGATCGAAAACATGTTCCGCGAGATGGTTGCCGGGAAGCACGCTGTCCGCGAAACACTACATCGTTATATCAGTCTGGAATAAGTATGATGTTCCAGAAGAAAATACAGGATTGGATTTTCTGAGAATAGAGGAGGATGCGGGAGAAAAATCCCGCCCTTCTATGGGCGAAATGACTGCCGCTTAAAAAACAGCGGAAGCCATTTTTCTGCGCAAAGAATCGTTTTACTAGAAAGTAGCAGCCCCCGGGGGATTTGTCAACGATAAAATGAACGGCTGCCGCCGTCGTTGACAAATCTTCCGGGGCCTGCTTTATTCAGCAAACAGGAGGGCAAAAGCAAAAAATGCTTTTGCCCTCCAAAATAGGATGGGGATGCGCTGACGAAGGGAAAGGGAACCCCTTCTTTTTATATGGAATGTGGGGGAGAGGGATTCACCGTATAAAAGTCAATAAAAGAAATAAAATGATGTGATTATGGTATACAAAAGGGCGAAATAAAAAGAGAAGGGGAACTTGACGGAAAAATCCGAGAGGCATAAAAATGCCCCCCGCCACCTGACGGGGGGCAAAGAATGTACTGGCGCATCCCTTAATTTATTAGAGGGTAGTCAGAATCGATCAAAGCCCCAGAAGTTTTTTGCCCGCAGCTTTCAATTCTTCTACAAGAGCATCTGCTTCTGCTTTGGTAGGCGCTTTGGCTGACAGGTATACCTTGATCTTCGGCTCTGTGCCGGACGGACGTACCGTCAGTTTGCAGCCGTTTTCCATCCGGTATTCCAGTACGTTCGACTTCGGCAGGTCGATCTTGCTTTCTTTGTCGCCGTCAACACGCTTCGATTCTTTATAATCGCTCCAGCCGACAACTTTGTATCCCGCCAACTCTTCCGGAGCCTGGCCGCGCAGGGAATCCATCATATTCCCCATCTTGATCATCCCATCCTCGCCCTCAAACGCAAAGTTCATCAGCGAGTTTACATAATATCCGTGTTTCTCATACAAATCATGCATCGCGTCAACCAGTGTCTTACCGTTCCGCTTATAGTCCAACGCCATCTGGCAGATCAGCATGCTTGCGTCTACCGCGTCCTTATCGCGCACATAGCCGCCGGACAGATATCCATAGCTCTCTTCAAATCCGAAAATATAACGGTCGATTTCTCCCGCCTGTTCCAGCAGCGCGATCTGATCGCCAATGTATTTGAAGCCCGTCAGCACGCTGCGCAGTTCTACGCCATATTCCTTCGCTACGCTTGCCGTCATGTCGGTGCTGACAATCGTACTTACCGCAACAGGGTTCTTCGGCATCGTCCCTTTTTCGATCCGCTTGCGCGCAATGAAATCCATCAGCAATACGCCAACTTCATTCCCGCTCAGCAACACATATTCGCTTCCCTGACGTACCGCGATTCCGCACCGGTCTGCGTCCGGGTCAGTCGCTACCAAAAGGTCCGGGTTCACTTTTTCACAAAGTTCTAACCCCTTTTGCAGCGCTTCCCGAATCTCCGGGTTCGGATACGGGCAGGTCGGGAAATTTCCATCCGGGAATTCCTGCTCCGGTACGATCGTCACATCTTTGATCCCGATCTTATCCAGAATCCGCATCACACACCGACGTCCTGTCCCGTTCAGCGGCGTGTATACTACTTTTAATCCGCCGTCAGTATCGTCCAGAACACGTTGGCTGTATACCGCGTCAATAAACGCATCGACTACTTCATCCGGGATATATACGATTTTTCCGGACTTGACCCCTTCTTCAAAGTCCATATGCTGAACGTCGGCAAAAATGTCCAGGCTGTTGATCTCTGCCAACACTTCCCCGGCCATCTCTTCTGTCATCTGGCAGCCGTCGTTCCCGTATGCTTTGTACCCATTATATTTCGATGGGTTGTGGCTCGCCGTAACGCAGATACCGGCATCACAGTGCAGATAACGTACCGCAAACGAAAGTGCCGGTGTCGGCATCAATTCCGGATACAGGTGTGCGGTGATCCCGTTTGCCGCCAGTACCGCTGCCGATTCCCGGGCAAATAAATCGGATTTGATACGGCTGTCATACGCGATCGCTACCGATGCCCCCGCTCCAACACGCTTTTTCAGACAATTTGCCAGTCCTTGTGTGGCCTGTCTCACTGTATACACATTCATCCGGTTTGTCCCCGCGCCGATTACTCCGCGCAGGCCGGCTGTGCCGAATTCCAGACTACGATAAAACCGGTCATTGATCTCTTCCGGCTTTCCTTCAATGGAACGCAGTTCCTCCCCAAGATCCGGATCGTCCAGGTTTTGCGCCAACCATCTTTCATATTCTGTCATCGCAATTCGTCCTTTCCCTGTCAAGATATTTCCGGGGTATTTCGCTATTCATAGAGTACCACGCACGACCTGCGCATGTCAATAAATGATAACGAAAATCGCTTAAAGAAATATAATATTTGTTACAATGCCTGCTTTTGTAATGTCAATGATTCCGTAGCTTCCGTGCATCCCGCCAAGGCTTCCTGGATTCATGATATATATCCCATTTTCATATGTTGTCATTGGTTCGTGTGTATGGCCGAATAACGCAATGTCTGCATGTTGTTCCCGGGCAGCGGTATAAAAATTATACAAAGTGTATTTTACATTGTGATAATGTCCGTGGGTATAGAATATTCGCTTCCCCTCTAGCTCCGCAATATTCACCAGAGGCAGCGACGAACCCCAATCATTATTCCCGCGTACCCGCAGGAACATTTTCTCCGGGAACTGGTATTTTATGGACTCTGTTTCGTCTGCTCCATCTCCCAGGTGAATGACTACTTCGGCAGTTTTTTGCCGCTTGATAGCTTCGTGAAGAGACCAGGCATCTCCATGGGTATCGGAAACTACTAAAATCCTCATTTTCATAACTCCTGTGTTTTCATAAGTTGTTGCTGCATAACATAACATTAGAAAGGTGGTGATAACTGATGCAAAATCAAAAGGAAATGCAGTCGCTTTTCGCGACGCTGGCACAAAGAATTGGGGCGTCGACCCAAGATTTGGAAGACGGTGCAAAAACAGGGGATTTTTCGAAAGTATTGGCGGGAATGACCCCTGAAGATGCAGAAAAGGTGCGTAAGGTACTGAATAACAGGCAAGCTGCCGAAAAACTGTTATCCACGCCGCAAGCGCAACAGCTGCTGCAACGGCTGCAAGGGAGGTAAGGCCCTATGGCGGAAAAAAACACGGCTGCTGATGGACTTTCGGCACAAATTGGTGCAATATTGAATGACCCTCAGGCCATGGAACAGTTGAAACAGGCAGCTGCAGGATTGTTTGGCGGAGATGCCGCAGCGGATGGGAATGGGAACAATGATAGCGCTTTGGCCAAGACGGATATGTCCGGGTTAGCAGGACTTTTGGGGCAACCGGAACTTGCAGCGGGATTAGCAGGGTTGTTGGGAGGAGAACGGAAAAAACCGGAACCAGCGGTTCCCGCAAACGCACTGGACCCACAAATGTTACAGACGATCATGAAACTGGCGCCGTTATTATCAAACGCGCAGCAGGACGACGATACGACGAGATTATTATATGCACTGCGGCCGTTATTAGGCCAGACACGGCGGAAAAAGTTGGATGAAGCGGTAAAAATGGTAAAGATGATGACGGTGCTGCCGCTTTTGAAAGGGAGCGGGGTATTGGAAAATCTGCTGTAAAGGGAGGCGGTGGGTATGATGGCGAATGAGACGCCGGATATGAACAAGCTGCAGCAGGATGCCATACGGCGAGTACAGGAAATGCAGAACCGGGCACGGCGGGCTGCGGGTCTTGGGGCGGCGGGCGCCGCAAAGCCGGACGCGCAAAGCGCGGCCGGCCCTGCGCCACAGAGGGCGCAGGA
>CALWKP010000260.1 GCA_944381295.1 uncultured Clostridia bacterium
AACACAATCCGGGTTTCCATATTAATCTTTCAATGATTCGCAAGCTGGTAGCGGCTGTTGTTTACGGCGATGTGTTGATGCTTCTGCGCAACCAGGTAAAGCCCTATGAAGTGGAACAAGGCGCAGCGGAAAAAATGGTCGAAAAATGGGCCAAAGAGCTTTGCGCACAATTCCGCGCTGGAAAAGGATATTCCCAAAAAGCGGAAAAACAGAATCTGTTTGCACTGGTCAAGGATTTTGCCGGGATCAAAATAAAGAAAGTCCCGAAAGTTCGGGTTGGGATCGTTGGGGAAATCTATGTGAAATACGCCGCTTTTGCCAACAATCATTTGGAAGATTTCCTTGCGGAACAAGATTGCGAAGTCAATGTTCCCGGCCTGATGGGATTTGTACTCTTCAAAATCGACAATCGTCTGGAAGATATCAAGTTATACGGTGGAAACCCGGCAAAATATGCTGTGGTCAACACGCTGATGGATTATGTCCTCAAACTGGAAGCCATGATGATCGAAGCAGTAAAGTCTCAGCCTTGTTTCCAGCCGCCCACCGCGTACTACGACATCAAAAAGATGGTGAAAGGCGTCATCGGGTATGGCGACAAAATGGGAGAAGGCTGGCTGTTGACTGCCGAAATGATGGAACTGACGGAAGCTGGTTATGAAAACATCGTATGTGCACAGCCGTTCGGATGTCTTCCAAACCATATTTGCGGCAAAGGGATGATCCGCCGAATCAAGGAAGTTGATGAACGCGCCAATATCGTCCCGATCGACTATGACCCAAGCGCAACACGGGTCAATCAGGAAAACCGCATCAAGCTGATGCTTGCTGTGGCACGCGAAAACCTGGCTAACAAAATTGCCGCTGACAAGGAAACTTCTGTTCATGGTTCCGGAAAGCAGGTATAAAAGGATGGAAATTTGCCAAAAAAAGCAAATTTTTCCTAGAATTCTCTCTTAGACATGTTATAATTAGGACAAATTAAATAGTTTTGGTTTATGGTTCGTCCGGTTTCGGCCGGATGATTAAAAGGGAAACAAGTGAAATTCTTGTACAGTCCCGCTGCTGTAATTGCGGAGCAGCTTTCTTTATGCCATTGAAGTATTTCGAGAAGGCGAAAGTTTGCGATGATGCATAAGTCAGAAGACCTGCCATATTCCGGTAATGAATTCTGCGGTCGACAGAACTGTTACGAAAAAGGCGATTCGTGCTTAATTTTTAGGTACGGCTTTCTTTTCGTGCGTGTGCTGCAATCTGCAGCACACGCTTTTTGTTTTGTTTACTGCGCAACAAAACAGAAAGGATTGGTCCCATGAAGAAAATCGCAATTCTGAACTGCCTGAAGTCAGCCGGCAACAGCTGCACAGGCGCTGCGTGTCTCCAGGCGTTTTACCGCCGCACCGGTGCCTTTGAACAGTACGCCGGAGAAGAGCTGGAACTCACTGCATTTTTCCAATGCAATGGCTGCGGTGCAAATGCGGAGGATTCTCCTGGATTACAGAAGAAAATCAACCGTATTCTAGAGATTCATCCCGATGCCGTCCATGTCGGCGTCTGCACCTTAACCCGTGACGGAACACGATGCAACGAGATCCAAGAGATGATCGGCGTATTCCTGGAAAATGGGATACCAGTTTTGGATGGTACCCACAGCAGTGCATTATTAACTCATCCAGGCGCTCCGGTTTCCTATAACATGCAGTAAAGAGAGGGATTTTTATGAAAAAACGTTTCATCTCATTCGTTCTATCAATAACCATGGCAATTTCTTTTGCGGCGGCTTCCACATCGTGTTCTTCCAGCGGAACCACCTCCTCACAGCCGGATACAAACAGTACTTCCTCGGATTCCGCCGTATCGGAATCCTCTTTATCCGAAGAGCCGGAACAGGAGAATCATTATCCTGTTACCATCACCACTTATGACTCAAACGGACAGCCTGTGGAACAAACTTTTTCTTCCTGTCCGGAACGTGTCATCAGCGTTTCTCAGGCTAACACAGAAATTTTATTATATTTAGGTCTTGGAGATTCTATCGTGGCGACCGCTCACCGGACAAGCACCCCCTGGGGACCCACGGCAGAACAATACGAATCTTTGAATTTCCTGGCACAGGATGCTTATCCCTCCAAGGAAGCAGTCATCGCTCTGGAACCCGACCTGATTATCGGATGGGGGTCCCTGTTCGCCGACGACGCCCTGGGACCGGTACAGAACTGGAATGATCTTGGCATCGGCACCTATCTGATGAAAAATACGGTTTCCGGCCTTGGGAAACGGAATTTTGATTATCTGATCGAAGATATCGAAAACATCGGGAAAATTTTCAACATAGAAGAGAAAAGCGATGCACTTATTGAAGAAATACAAAGCCGCTTAGCCGCTGTCAAAGAAAAGACCTCCCAAATTCCAGAGGAAGAACGTCCCACTGTACTTACCGTTCAGATGCTCAAGGATAACCAATGGTTTGCACGCGCCGACACTGACTTGACCGCCAACATCATTGAACTGGCTGGCGGAAAATGTCTGGATGAAGAATACGGCTATGCGAGTATGGAAGTCCTTATCGATAAAAATCCCGATGCAATCTTGGTTATCGACCGCGAAACTCAGCCGGCAGACGAAACGATTGCCGGACTCAAAAGTAATCCCGATCTCGCAGATGTAACAGCGATCAAAAACAATAACTTCTATAAAATCAGCCATGTGTCATTCTATTGCGGCAGCCTGCAAACAGTGGAAGATATCGAAGGTCTTGCCGAAATTCTGAGCAAATGATGGGTACTATGAAACAGAAAACACATCGTTCTTATTTTCTGCTGATTTTCTGTCTCCTATTGGGTTTGGTAATTTCCCTGATTGTCTCTGTCGGTTTCGGCGCTGTTTCGATCCCTCCCGGCGAAGTCGCCTCGGTAATCGCTGCACAAATCAGCCAATCGCTCCATCTTTCCGGATACTATGAAGAATTGCTGCACAGCTCTACGGCTGTCATTATCCTAAACATCCGGCTCCCTCGTGTGCTAATGGCAGCTGTGATCGGAGCTGGATTAGCGGTTTCCGGAACGGTGATGCAGGCAGTTGTTCGAAATCCTCTGGCTGACCCCTACATTTTAGGAATTTCTTCCGGTGCGTCAGTAGGCGCCGCTGCTTCTATCCTGCTTGGGGCTTTCGCAGTCCTTGGAAATTATGCGACTTCCGCAGGAGCCTTTTTCGGAGCTTTTGCTGCCTCGGTCTTTGTATTTGTTGTTGCCTTCTCCGGTAAAGGACGCTCCAGCACCGTCAAGCTTCTTCTTTCCGGCATGGCGGTCAGTGCAATTGGATCCTCCTTTACCAGTTTCCTTGTCTACACTGCAAATGATGCCGATGGCATTCGGGATGTCAGTTTCTGGACTATGGGAAGTTTGGCCAGCACCACTTGGGAAATGCTTCCGATTCCGACCTTCACCGTTGTGATACTCGGCGGCTTTTTTCTTACACAGTTCCGTATTCTGGACGTCATGCTGTTAGGAGAAGAATCCGCTACGGTCCTTGGAATCAACAGCAACCATTTCCGCAAAATTTATCTGGTTCTCACCGCCTGTATCACTGGTATTATGGTGGCAACTGTGGGGACAATCGGCTTTGTAGGTCTCATTGTTCCCCACATCATGCGTATGTTCACCGGCTCCGACCACCGCCGTCTTACTCCGGCTGCCGCACTCGCTGGTGCCATTTTTCTGATCTGGTGCGATGTTTTTGCCCGTATTTTCCTTGACAATATAGAACTCCCCATTGGTGTGGTAACGGGGATTATCGGTGGTCCGTTTTTTATTTACCTCATGCTGACGAAACGCTATGGATTCGGAGGTGGATGAATGGAACTGCAAGGAAAAGATCTTCATATATCGATTGGTGTGAAACAGATCGTATCCGGGGTCTCTTTCCACGCTTCTCAACAGCAGCTCATTGGCATTATTGGGCCAAACGGAAGCGGAAAGTCCACGCTTTTGAAAACCGTATACCGGGTACTGAAGGCGGATTCCGGGACGATTCTTTTAGACGGAAAAGAGCTTTCTTCCATGACGCTCCGAGAATCGGCACAAAAGCTGGGTGTCATGTCTCAAATCAACGAATTCAATTTCGATTTTACCGTAGAAAAAATGGTACGAATGGGGCGGACTCCTTACAAACAGCTTATGGAACCGGATCACCCGGATGATTTGGCACTTGTAGACTCTGCTATGCAACAAACCGGCGTGACCCATCTTCGGGATCGGGATTATTCCACACTTTCCGGCGGGGAAAAACAGAGAGTCTTAATCGCCCGCACTCTTGCTCAGCAGACCCCCTGCCTGATTCTGGACGAGCCTACCAATCATTTAGACATCAAATACCAACTCCAGCTTATGGAACTTGTGAAAAGCTTAAAATGCACCGTCATTGCAGCGATCCATGACCTGAATATTGCCGCGATGTACTGCGATTATCTTTATGCCCTGAAAAACGGGAAATTGGTTGGGGAGGGGTCTCCTCAATCACTTCTTACAGAAGCTTTCATCCAAGAGGTCTATGAAGTAAGCGCCCGGGTAGTCACGGATCGGGGCCATCAATATATTCACTACATTCCTACTGTTTTCTGACAGCACAACTGGGTTCGGGGTCCAAAAGCTTTGTACCGGATTTACCGGTACAAAGACGGGAGCAGCATGCCGCTCCCGCAGCAGCCCGCAAAGCGGGCTGCTCTTTTGGACCCCGAACCGGCTTTCCCACACAGCCACATCCATACAAAAAAGAGCCCCTTACATCACCGCAGCAATCAGAAGAAGCCTGTAAAAATCCGCTTTCCAAGCGAATTTTTACAGGCTTTCCCTTTTTCCTAAAATTCCCGTTTATCCCATTTATCACACAAAGAAATCAGCTGATCGGCAAACTTTGCCAAATCCTTGTTTGCCCCGCCTTCATTGCGCAAAATCACTTCATGCAGCCGCTGTTCCGCATTCAACAGGCGCGCAAAAGCTGTTGCAACACGGGATTTCTTCTGTTTTTTGACCTGGAACACTTCCGGTTCCTGGCCCTCGTCAAGCACTTTGTTCTCCAAAAGGTCAAAGACCGCCTGATAATTTGGCGCATAAGCATGATATCCGATCTGTGTCAGGTCCTCTGTGAGTCCCAAACATGCCGACGGTTCCCCATGCACTACGATTACCCGTTCCGGCTTCTGCTCAAACGCGCTGATCCACCGCAATAATCCTGTCCGGTCGGCGTGTGCACTCAGTCCCCGGAAATTGTAAATCTGTGCCCGCACGATGATTTCTTCTCCGAACAACTTTACTTTTGGTACACCATCAATCAACAGCCGACCAAGTGTCCCGTTTGCCTGGTATCCCACAAACAGCACCGAACATTCTTCCCGCCAAAGATTATGCTTTAAATGGTGCCGGATGCGCCCTGCTTCGCACATACCACTCGATGACAAAATCACCTTCGGTGTCTGGTCCATATTCAGCATCTTAGAATCTTCCACACTCTGGCTGATATTCAAATTAGAAAACATGATCGGATTAAATCCTTGCCGGATCAGTTCTACGGTCTCTTCATCCGCATAACCATGCAGATCTCCGCTGTAAATCTTTGTTGCTTCCGCAGCAAGCGGACTATCCACATACACCGGAAAATCCGGCACCGATTTTACCAGTCCTTTTTCCTTGATCTCCCGCAGAAAATACAACACTTCCTGTGTCCTGCCAACCGCAAAGCTCGGAATGATCACATTTCCGCCTTTTCCCAGGGTGCTGTCGATCACATCTGCCATCTGCTGCGTATAATCCACAAATTTTTCGTGCTCCCGGTTACCGTAAGTCGATTCCATCAGCACATAATCCGCTTCACTGATATATTGCGGGTCCCGGATAATCGGTTGGTGCAGGTTCCCGATATCCCCGGAAAACACTACTTTTTTCGTCACATTATTTTCTGTCGCCCATACTTCTACCGATGCCGATCCCAAAAGATGTCCTGCATCCACAAACCGGAACCGTATCCCCGGCGCCGGTTCTATCATCTCTCCATATTCACAGGGGGTCAGAAATCGCATTGTCTTTTGCGCGTCTTCTGTCGTGTACAGCGGTTCCACTAGTTCTTTTCCTGCGCGACGGTCTTTTCGGTTCTCGTTATCCGCGTCAACTTCCTGGATATGGGCGCTGTCCAGCAGCATGATGGACAATAGCCGGCAAGTCGCTCCTGTGGCGTATATCTTCCCACGATACCCGTTTTTGATTAGGCACGGCAGCCTTCCGCTGTGGTCAATATGTGCATGCGTTACGATTACAAAATCAAGCGCCGCCGTATTAAACGGAAGCTGATTATTTTCCTTTTCATCCTGCCCCTGCTGCAATCCACAGTCGATCAGAATTTTTTGACCATTTGCGTCCATACAATGACAGCTTCCTGTGACTTCTTTGTCCGCACCATAAAATGTAATCCTCATATCCAAGTCTCCTTTCTTTTTTAATCCGCGCGTTTTGGAACCAGAATCCCTTGCCGGTATGCATTCAGCAACAATGTTAATTCATAAATCCGGTCGCTGATTCGGTTTCCATTATCTGTATCCATCACCATCACTCGTTCTACCTGTGTTTCAAACCGGTTGGAATGAGATTCGATATCCTTATTCTCCTCCACCGCTTTCTCTGTCGTTTCAAACGGCTCGTGAGACATGATCCGCATTCCGTGGGAATTGTAGATTAGGGTGTATCCAGCGATCCCCGTCGCCCGGTGGTATGCCTTGCAGAATCCGCCGTCGATCACAATCAGCTTGCCGTTTGCCTTGACCGGGCTTTCTCCTTCAGACGCCCGCACCGGCACATGACCGTTGATAATATGCGAATACGGTGTCAGCAGTCCAAACTCCCACAAAAGCATTTGGCAGGTCACCTCAGAATCACAGTAACTGTAATAAGGATTTTTCTTTTCCGTCCAGGTGGACTGATCTTCCACAAACATCCGCTCAAATGTCGTCATCTTGGAGCGCCCAAACAACGGCGAATTTTTCCCGCTCCAAAGATACCACATATAATCCGTATAGGAATCTTTTTTGTGATCCCACGCCGGGCTGAAATAGGCTTTCCGGGCCAACTGTTCCGAACGGTCCATCAATTCCCGGCCGCTCACCGGGGTACCGTCCACCACAACGGTTGCTAAAGTACCGTCCTCGTTGAGCGGGATACAGCCATGAAACAGTAAATTCTGATTATAGCATTTATAAATACTGCCTTTCTCATACAGAAACTGCATATGACGGTGCAGCCGTTCGCTCTCCCGGAAGTCCACCTTGAGCGCATCCATGATTTCCCGTTCTTCCTTCGTCAGCGTATACGGGTCTGCCGGGTCTACGGTCGGGAAAAATACCGTCTTCATCCGGTAAGAAGTCCCCTCGATCTCTACCGACTGCGTTTGATAATCGATTTTCCCGAGCAGCAGGCGATCCTCCATTTCATATTCGGGATGCCTTTCGATCATTTGTCCTTCCAGCTTGAGCATGATTACTGCGATCGCCCGCAGCGACGCGTCTTTGGGGTTTTCGCAATCGGTATATGTATCCTTAGCGAACATCGCCAAACGCCTCAGGCTGATTCCGTACCCATTTTCCAGAATCGCCATATTCCCCGCCGCTACGCTGTTCTTTACCACCGTAGCAATACACGCTTCATTCCCGGATGCCGCTCCCATCCACAGGATATCATGATTTCCCCATTCGATATCCACCGCATGGTGCTTCATGAGCAAATCCATGATGCTGTCCGCACGTGGTCCCCGATCAAAAATATCCCCGACGATATGCAAATGGTCTACTGCCAGACGTTTAATCAGGGACGCCAGTGCTACGATAAATTCATCTGCATTATCAATACTAATGAGCGTATCGATAATTTTAGCATGGTACACCACCTGGTTATTATCTTCATCAGGCTGTGCATGCAGTAATTCATCAATAATATAGCTGAATTCTTTCGGCAGCGCCTTGCGCACTTTTGATCGTGTATATTTGGACGCAGTGATCTTACAGACCTCGATCAGCTGTCGCAGCGTAGTCCTGTACCAGTCGTCATTGACGATTCCCTCTCGTTTCAACCTCCGAAGTTTTTGTTCCGGATAATAAATCAGCGTACAAATTTCGGAACGTTCCTTTTCCGGAAGAGACTTCGCAAATACCAGGTCTACTTTTTCTCGGATGACTCCCGAGCAGTTATTCAAAATATGGTAAAACGCTTCAAATTCCCCGTGCAGGTCACTCATGAAATGTTCTGTACCCTTCGGCAGGTTCAAAATCGCCTGTAAATTGATAATTTCGGTACATACATCCTGAATTGTTGGATACTTTTCGGCCAGCAGACTCAAATATTCCAGTTTCTGCCGGCTGTATCCCTGTGGCGAAATTCTCATCGGCAATCCCTCCGTTTCAATCCAATTCCAGTCCTACGGGACAGTGATCGCTTCCCATCACATCCGAAAAAATCAGGCTATCCTGCAATTTCCCGCGCAGTCGTTCGGAAATCAGGAAATAATCAATACGCCATCCCGCGTTATTGGCCCGGGCATGGTACATATAGGACCACCAGGTATATGCCCCTGTTTTTTCCGGGTACAGCGTCCGAAAAGTATCCAGGAATCCCGATTCCAGCAACTGCGTCATTTTACCGCGTTCCTGCGGGGAGTATCCTGCGTTCCCCTCATTGCTTTTCGGATTTTTTAAATCGATTGCCTGATGCGCCACATTCATATCTCCACAAATGATAACCGGCTTTTTCTCGTCCAACCCGCACACATATTCCCGAAATGCATCTTCCCATTCCATTCGGTAATCGATTCTCGCGAGACCGCGCTGTGCATTTGGGGTATACACATTCACCAGATAAAACGGTTCAAATTCCAGTGTGATCGCACGTCCTTCCCCGGAATGTTCCTCTTTTCCAAGATCATACCGGACGTCCAGCGGCTCTACACGCGTAAAGACCGCTGTACCGGAATATCCCTTTTTGATTGCGGAATTCCAATATTGCCAGTATCCGGGAAGTTCC
>CALWKP010000261.1 GCA_944381295.1 uncultured Clostridia bacterium
CATCAGGGGTTCTTCTTTGAATCCCGCTTCCTCATCGACCCGTCCGAGACGGTGATCGCAGCGGGTATGATAATACCGCCGGATAATTTCCTGGCGGGAAGCTTCCTGGCATACTGCATCATCAATAATACAATTTCCCGCCATATTTACCCCCATATCCGTCGGAGAACGATAAGGGCTTTTCCCTGCAATTTTCTCGAAAATGGCGTTCAATACCGGAAACACCTCAACGTCACGGTTATAATTCACAGTTGTTTTTCCATAAGCTTCCAGATGGATTGGGTCGATCATATTGACGTCATTCAGATCTGCCGTAGCAGCTTCATAGGCCAGGTTGACCGGATGTTTGAGCGGAAGGTTCCAGACGGGGAAAGTCTCAAATTTCGCATATCCGGCCTTGATCCCACGCTTATAATCATGATAAAGCTGAGAAAGGCATGTCGCCATTTTTCCGCTTCCAGGGCCGGGAGCGGTCACGATCACTAACGGACGCTGTGTTTCAATGTACTCATTTTTCCCAAACCCATCCTCACTGACGATATGGGGAATATTGGATGGGTATCCTTCGATAGGATAATGCGTATATACCTGAACACCTAAAAGATTCAGACGTTTTTTGAACGTATCAACGATAGACTGGCCTGAATATTGGGCGATGACTACACTGCCGACATAGAGTCCAATCCCACGAAATGCATCAATCAGACGCAGTACATCAGCATCGTAAGTAATCCCAATATCCCCACGAACTTTACTTTTTTCGATATCGGTAGCGTTGATGACGATCACGATTTCAACCTGTTCTTTTACCTGTAACAGCATTTTGATTTTGCTGTCGGGTAAAAAACCTGGCAAGACACGGGAGGCGTGAAAGTCATCAAATAATTTACCTCCCATTTCCAGGTAAAGCTTATTATCAAACATGGAAATACGTTCCAGAATATGCTTCGATTGAGTTTCCAAATACTTTTCGTTATCAAATCCTACTGCTTTCATATTCTACCTCTTATTCCATTCCTCAAAAATCACACATAGATACATTATAGTCAAAAATTGGGAATATTACAACACCCATTTTCAAATTATCCGTGTAATTCACCACAATTGATGTATTTTGATAAAAAACGTCTGCCCCTCTGAAAGAAAGGCAGACGAAAAATGATAGTATAACACCATTTTGAAAATTATGGAATTCAAAAAGAGATTATTTTTTACCAATCCATTTTGCAAAAATCTTATGGAATCTTTGCCAATAGGAAATAACAAACCCAGAAAGAATAAAATCATACAGAAAAAATATTACATTACCTAAAAGCAGCAATAGCAGAGGAAAAATCCAACTACTGGTTAAAAAACTATCCTCAGGAATACCTAAAAAAGATATTGCGCCCCAATAGGATAAAATAACAGCTACATTGAACAGCAAATACTTGAGACAGTATACAACAACTTTTCTAGCAAATTTTTCAAGAAAAGCTTTTACAATCGGATAATATCCAAAAAATAGGATGAAGAGAAGAACGGCTTCCTTATCCCCTGCCAAAATCACCGACAACACAGAGACAGCACCATAAACCATAAAAGCCCATCGAGCACCAAACTCCATGACCAGAACCATTCCCAACATACCGGCTAGTGCCGGAAAGGTATATGTCCCAATCGTAACCACTCCGGTAATCATCATCAGGAGGGTTTCCAAAGCTGTGATCACACCACAGACAGCAATCCTAACACTGGTATTCATACTGGCCGCGCCTCCCCGTTAACAGCAGGAGATCAAATCGCCACCGCAGCATTCACAGCAACTGTCTGCACACATTAAGCCACAACAAGCGTCACAAGGAGTACATCCGCCAACTGAAGTAGGTCCAGTAGGGCGATATCCCCCATAAGCGCCGCTCCTTTGTGTTGTTGCCTGGTTCATTGCTGCACGATATTCCGCATTATTGGGGTCCATCTGACTTGCCCGTACAAAATGATTATAAGCTTCCTCCAGCCAACCGCGTTTATACAGAACCGTTCCTTTCAGGAAATACCACTCTGCGTTTCTGCCATCCATTGGAACACCATTCAAAATTTGTTCGGCATCCGCAATTCTTCCGTTCATGATCAGACTTCGCACATCGTTAAAACCGGACCCGGCGTTGGAATAATTTTGATAAGTCCCACGCGTTGAATAAGAGGACGAAGAACCATACCCCGCTCCAGCAGCCTTCCGGCGTTTACGTTCCGAAGTAATCTCGTCATAAGCCGCATTGATTTCTTTCATTTTTTCATCAGCAAGATCAGCTAAAGGACTTCCGGAATAATTATCCGGATGATATTTCTTTGCCATCTCACGGTAAGCTTCCTTTACCTGTTCATCTGATGCATCCGGAGATATTCCTAGTACTTTATAAGGGTCAGACATTCTTTTTCTTCTCCTTTAAAAACAGTAACTCTTTTTGCATTTCCGGTAGTCCTAACAATAAAACATTCGAAAGGATCTTACCGAATTGCTGGAATTCCAACAATTGGAATGCGCTAATTGCCTGGGATAAAGTCATATTCAAAACCTCGTTGGCATACGCCTTAGCCTTGGAGATATCCTCCGAAGAACTATCCGAGGTCAAATCCCGTTTTAACACAAAGGGATTAAAAGAACGGTCATTCAGGTCTTTTTCAATATCATCCGCTGCATCAATGAGGTAAATCCACCGCCCAAGGAAATAACCAAATTGTTCCAAAATGCGCTTTTGCTTTTCCCCACCGGCAATATTGGAAAATAAATCTGCCAACATTCTTGCGGTAGGTTCTGCGCAGACATCGATGTTAGGCTTTTCCATCTGCTCTGTAACTTCCTGACGGTCCATCGCCTCAGCTACACAAGTTTCTATAAAAGGAAATTCTTTGGCCGCTTTTTTATGGGGACGAAGAAAGAACGGCAAAAGAAGAAAAGCCCGTATTTTGCCGGGAAACTTGGAATCCCGAGTATCATCTTTCAGCTTATAGTACGACATTACTACAGACAATGCCGATGCATATCGAAATTCAGAATCTCCGCCCTTACAGTATGTGCATTTTTTTAAGGGATTTACCACGCATTTCCCGTTGAAAAAACTACATGACGTTCCAGAAAGACCAATCTCCAACATTGCCAGAAAGGTACAATCATAACTGAGCGTCATGCGGGCAACCATACCATAATTTTTTCCCAAGTGTTTGCACAAGGCACAATAAATCCCCCGATACTGCTCATATTCTTTCACAAGCAGTTCTGATTTTTGAGGGCGTATATATCCAAACACAATATCCATCCTATACCATAAGCTTATCTGAAATTATTTTACTATATCTGGATAATTGTTTAATTAACAATATGTAAATTTTATATTCCAAAATATAGATTTTCCTGCAAATCCTACAATTACAGAAAAAGATTCTTTAATTTCTGTAAAACTGAGTTTTTCCCTCTTTTCATTTTTAGTTATTTCGTATATAATTATAAAGAAATATGATTTATAAAAAGGAAAGTTTCAGTAAATATCATCAAAAAAGAGGTGTAATTGTTTGGTAAGGGAGCAATCCCATGAAATTCTGATGAACGTTCCCGTTCCTGTTCGGAAAATCCTGAATACTTTGGAGAGATCAGGATATGAGGCAAATTTAGTCGGTGGTTGTGTACGGGATAGTCTCATGGGTCTCACACCACAAGATTGGGATATCGCTACTTCAGCAGAACCTGCTGCCGTAAAGTCTTCACTATCAGGCTACTATACGATCGATACAGGCATTCATCATGGAACAATTACTGTTGTTGCGGACAATATGCCGATCGAAGTGACGACTTACCGAATAGAAAGCGGATATTCTGATGGACGGCATCCCGATCATGTAATATTTACAACGGAACTGGAAAAGGATTTAGCTCGTCGGGATTTTACAATAAATGCAATGGCCTACGGAAACAAAGGCCTGATAGATCCGTTCTATGGTTTAAACGATATGAGAGGAAAAATTCTGCGGTGTGTAGGAGAACCGGAACAACGATTCCGAGAAGATGCATTGCGGATTTTTCGAGGATTACGGTTTTCTGCGTGTTTAGGATTTTCCATAGAACAAAAGACTTTCACCGCTCTCCTTTCTCAAAAAGATTCTTTGCAGAACATTGCCGCAGAACGTATTTGGACAGAGTTTCGAAAACTGCTGACAGGAAAATATGCCGGAAAGGTAATAAAAAAGACTTTTCCCATTTTTGCAGTGATTTTTCCCGAATTATCTCGGAATTCTGAGGGAATGAGTTTTCTGAAAATATGGGAACGTATGGGCGAAGCAATAGATCGTTCTGAAAGGGACCTTATTCTTCGTCTGGCTATTTTTTTCTTCATATGGGACACTTTGCAGGATTCTTGTCCAGATTTATCTATCTCAATTTCACAGGCATTGCGAAGATTACGCTGTGATACAAAATCGTTGGATTGTGTATGTGAGGTGCTCCGCTGCCGAAATTTGAATCTTTGTCCCGAAACGATTGCGCTAAAAAAACAAATGGCTGTTTATGGCGAATCTTGCTTACGGTATGTACTGGCATTACACCAGGCTTATCAAAAGAGTGAGCCTTTCCAGGAGATCAAACAGGAACTTGACCGAATTTTGACATCTGGAGAATGTTTCCAAATCGGGATGCTGGCTGTGAACGGTAGAGATTTCGAAGCGTTGGGAGTTCGGCGGGGACCAGAAATCGGGCAGATTTTGCGTTGGCTTCTGGAGAACGTTATGGAGGAGCACTGTACAAATGAAAAAACTGCGCTGCTGCAATTTTTTCAAAATCACAGGGAGGTATTTTACCATGCAGAGGGTTCAGCATCCATTGGAACCTGTATTTGACCAGGATTCAAAGATTTTAATGCTTGGGACAATGCCTTCCCCGAAATCGAGAGAACTAGGGTTTTATTACATGCATCCTCAAAATCGTTTTTGGAAAGTAATTGCGGAAATATTAAGGAAACCGATTCCTCAAACAAATCAGGAACGTAAGAAATTTCTGTTGCAAACCGGAATTGCCCTTTGGGATGTTCTTAATTCTTGCCAGATTGAAGGAGCAGATGACGGAAGTATCCGTGAACCTGTCCCGAATGATTTGAATCGTATTCTTTCCGTCTGTCATATCCGGGCAATTTTTACGACAGGCCAGAAAGCTGCGCAGCTTTACCAGAAATTCTGCTTTCCCAAAACAGGGATTCGTGCCTATTCTCTCCCCTCTACTAGCCCGGCAAATTGCCGGTATTATTCCTACGAGAAATTGGTAGAAGCTTATCGCATAATCCTTCCCTTTTTAAGCGGAGAAGCCTAAAATTCTATCAATAAATGCAAAAAAGGAGCTGTTTTTATGTGGGCTTACGAAAGTGTATTTTATCAGATTTACCCATTAGGTTTTTGTGGTGCACCAAAAGAAAATGATGGGAATACAGTCTCAAGAATTTTGAAAGTCAAAGAGTGGATTCCGCATATTTTGAAAGCAGGGGCAAATGCAATCTATTTTTCTCCTGTTTTTGAGTCGGATCGTCATGGATATGACACGAGGGATTATACGCGAATTGATTGCCGCCTAGGTAGTAATCAAGATTTTCAGGAAGTATGTCAGGCACTGCATAATGCTGGAATCAAAGTTGTTCTTGACGGTGTTTTTAACCATGTAGGCAGGGGATTCTGGGCTTTTTAGGATGTGGTGAAA
>CALWKP010000262.1 GCA_944381295.1 uncultured Clostridia bacterium
GGGCGTTAGCCTTGCCGCCCTCTTCCCGTTTTCGGGGGGCCGCCCCGCAGCCTGGAGAAAGCTACGGAAAAGTCACTTGCTGGTGACGGAAAAATATGAATAATTTATGAAGTTTTTATTGCGCTAAAGTGAAAGCTGTGTTATGATAAAGCTATCTTTTACCGTCGGAATATGGCGGAATCTATCGTTTGCTGAGAGGGGCTGCGTGTCTTATGGACCCGATTCAAGTAGGAATTTTATGTCTGATCCCACCGATTATTGCAATCGCTCTGGCGCTCATCACCAAGGAAGTCATTTCTTCGCTCATCATAGGAATTCTTTCCGGAACCTTGATCTATGCGTTCCAGACCGGCGGAGGAGTGGTGGAAGCTGTCCAAAATACCTTCGTCATCATGTCCAATGAGTTTTCCGCATCGATGATTATTTTCCTGTGTATTTTAGGCGGCCTCGTGGCAGTGATCTCCATGGCGGGCGGTTCCCGCGCTTATGGCGATTGGGCTGCCAGTAAGGTGAAATCCCGCACAGGTGCTCAGTTGGCAACTTCAGTCCTTGGCGTGCTGATCTTTATCGATGACTATTTTAATTGCCTCACGGTCGGTACGGTAATGCGTCCTGTTACCGATAAGTTCCAGATTTCCCGTGCGAAACTGGCTTATATTATTGATGCAACTGCGGCTCCTGTCTGCATTATTGCCCCAATTTCTTCATGGGCGGCGTCGGTAATTTCCAACCTCCCGGAATCCGATGGCAGTGGGATGCACACTTTTGTTGCAACAATTCCTTATAACCTTTATGCAATCCTCACCATCCTCATGATTATCGTCCTTTCTGTCAAAAAGCTTGATTTCGGTCCCATGGAGAAATATCAGCTGCAGGCCGCTCAGGATAACAACCAGGCGTCCGCCAAAACTGCTTCCTTGGAAGTGGACGACCTTGCGGGGGTAAAAGTATCCGACAAAGGCCGTGTTTTTGACCTGATTGTTCCGATTTTGTCGTTGATCCTATTTTCGGTGTTAAGCATGCTGTATACGGGCGGATTCTTTGCCGGGGAAGGCTTAAGCCTGTTTGATGCTTTCGGCAACACAGATGCAAACCTTTCGCTTGCAATGGGCGGCTTTGGTGCTTTGGTTGTCGCTGCAGTGCTCTTTATCCCGCGCGGCGTCCTCAAATTCCGCGATTTCATGAACGGTATCGTTGTTGGCGTGAAATCCATGGTTTCCGCTTGCCTGATTCTGACGCTCGCCTGGAGCATCAAAGGCGTGTGTACTTCTCTGTCTGTGGACAGCTATGTCGCGGAAGCTGTGGCAAAGTCCAACCTCCCGGTCATGCTGATCCCGGCCATCATCTTCCTGGTAGCTGCATTCCTGTCGTTCTCGACCGGTACCGCCTGGGGGACTTTCGGAATCCTGATCCCGATCATCATCCCGATCTGCGAACAGCTTGCTCCGGAATTGCTGATTATTTCCCTGTCTGCTACATTGGCTGGTTCGGTGTTCGGCGACCATTGCTCGCCCATTTCCGATACCACGATTCTTTCCTCAACGGGCGCAGGATGCAACCATATGGTCCATGTATCCACACAGATTCCCTATGCCATCACTGTCGCAGCCTGCTGCGTTATTGGCTATCTGGTTGCAGGATTTACCAAAAATGTATTCCTCACGGTGGGAGTTTCGGTGGTACTGCTCGTGGCGGTCCTGATTGTGATGCATATGGTATCGGATAAGAAATATAGCAAGGAAAATCCAGCAGAAACAAAGTAATGCGGTTTGATCTGGAGAGGTTCGCTGTATGTATTCTTTAGACCGTACCAGAAAACTGTTTTTTGTGACGCTCTGCCTTTGTGTGATAAGTTTTGCAGGCGCTTATTTTGGGTATTGCAAAGGAGGCGATGACATCATCTGGAATGGATTTATGAATTTCCCGCTTCCAGCAATCCTGATGGTTGTTTGTTTTGCCGTTGGGGTGGCCTTTTTGGTCATTAGCCTGGCACTTTATGCAATTCAAAAGGATCTCGCAGAACATCTGAGATATCTCGAAAAGAAAATGAATGACAGCTGCGAGACAACACAAGAGAGATAAAACACAGAAGGGCCTGTTGCAAAACAGCCCGGCAGAAAAAATGCAGAAAATCCGGAATCTTTTTGAGCGCAAAAACGCTTGCAAAGGTCCCGGATTGTTTCGTGTTATGGAGTTTCTTTGTGCAATTTGCGATTGCATTTTCGTTTTGCAACAGCCCCTTTTCCTTGCAGCCGTCTTTTCTACAAACAGTAGAGTCTATCTTCCATTTTACAGTACGTTTTGCAGAATGGGAAAGACAAGAAATCTGCAAACAAAACAGCTTGCAGAAAATCAGGCTTGGAATAAGTGCATCAGATTGTCCATCGTCCGGCGGAGATCGTCCTCGCAGCGCAGTTTGACCTGCTCAAACGGGATGATCGCCCGGCTTGTGGTGAATACCGCTGTGACGCCCTCATTGTATACAGAGTCGATCGGGTCCTCGATGCACCCGACAACGGCGATCAACGGGACTTTCTTCGGCTTGGTATGCCGTGCGATGCCAATAACAACCTTTCCGCGCAGGCTTTGGGAATCCAGACGTCCTTCTCCGGTAAAGACGACATCCGTACCGTCTAACAAATCGTCAAATCCTACGGTATCCAGCACGGTTTCGATGCCCATTTGCAGCTTTGCGCCAAAGAAACAGCACATCCCCGCGCCCATGCCGCCTGCCGCACCGCCGCCTTCCAGACCGGAAAGGTCGATGCCCATGGAGTTCTTGACGGTTTCCGAAAACGCCCGCAGGTTCCGGTCGAGGATCTTCACCATTTCCGGGCCGGCGCCTTTTTGCGGCCCGAAAATGTAAGCAGCGCCGTTTTCCCCGTAGAGCGGGTTGTCGATATCGCACATCGCCGTGATCGCCGCAGACCGTATCTGCGGGTCTATCCCCGAAACATCGATCGTACAGATGTTTTCCAAAGTCCCGCCGGTCGGGATAAACGCCTTTCCGTCACGGTCCAGAAACTTTACGCCTGCCGCTGCGGCCGCACCGGTCCCGGCGTCGTTGGTCGCGCTTCCTCCAAGCCCGATCACCAGCTTTTTGCATCCGCGCCGTACGGCATGCAGCATCAGCTGTCCTACCCCGTAGGTGGTGGTTTGTTCTGCGTGCCGGTTTTCCCCGACTAACGGGAGCCCTGCACAAGCTGCCATTTCAATAATCGCAGTATCTCCGTTGACAATCCCGTAAAACCCGGTCATGTCCTCAAAATACGGACCTTTTACGGTAACTTCGACGCGTTCTCCGCCCATTGCAGACAGAAATGCGTCAACACTGCCCTCGCCGCCGTCGGCCACAGGGACAGATACGATCTGTGTTTCCGTAAAAAAACTGCGGATGGAATCCGCCATGATCTCGCAGATGCGGGAGGAACTCATGGTTCCTTTAAAAGAATCCGGAATCAATAGTACCTTTTTCATAAACACACCTCCGCGTTACATTTTACCGTTATAAATTTTGTGTGTAAAGCATTTTGTAAAATATTATCCAAAACTATCATATATTCCTCGAAAATTCTATTGTTTTTAGGAAAAAACTCTGCTATAATGCACGCAGAAAAGGATTGGGCAGGTGTGGAAAGAATGGGCCGCGTCTGCCGCAAAACGCGGAATGTCCGCGGAAATAAGGAAAAGGGGATAGGTTTATGGGACGATTTGAGCCGGATTACACCAATATCCTGGACTGTGCGAGAAACCGGGAAGCCAAGCGGCTGCCGTTATACGAACACAGTATCGCGCCGGAAAAAATGGAAGAGATCACGGGGAAAAAGTTTGCATCGCTGATCGAAGGGGATGCCGCGGATAGGAAGGAATTTTTCCGGAACTATTGTGGATTTTTCCGCGATATGGGATACGATACGGTATCGTTTGAACGGCTGATTACAGAAGTTATGCCGGGGCACGGTGCGCTGTACTACCATACGGAAGGGGTCATCAAAGACCGGGCAGATTTTGAAAAATATCCGTGGGAGGAAATCCCGGGAAGGTTTTGGGAAGCAAACCGCGTCTGTTATGAAAGCCTGCGGGAAGGGCTGCCTGCCGGAATGAAAGCAGTCGGCGGCCCGGGGAACGGCGTGTTTGAGTGCGTACAGGACCTGGTAGGGTTTGAGGACCTGTGCTATATTGCGTTGGACGATCCGGAATTGTATGAGGACCTCTTCCGAAAAGTCGGAGAAGTCTGCCGGGCGATCTGGGAACAGATGATCGCAGAATTCGGGGACGTATACTGTGTATTCCGGTTTGGGGACGATTTGGGATTCAAGAGCAGTACGCTGATCGATCCTGCGGACATCCGGAAGCTGATCTTCCCGATCTATCGGGAGATCGTAAAAGAAGTACATGCGGCGGGGAAACCGTTCCTGCTGCATAGCTGTGGATGTATCTTTGAACTGATGGAAGATTTGATTTCGGCCGTGGGAATTGACGCCAAACATTCCAACGAGGATCAGATCGCGAAATTCCCGGTGTGGGTGGAAAAGTACGGCGACAGGATCGGAAATTTCGGCGGTATCGATACCGACGCGGTATGTCATCTGGGATATGAAGAAATGAAGGAATACATCACCGAAGTCGTGGAGAAATGCAAGGGCCACGGCGGATTTGCATTCGGCTCCGGCAACTCCATCCCGGCCTATGTCCCGGCGGAAGGCTACCTCAATATGGTGAAGATCGTCCGGGAACTGCGCGGGGATTTCACCTGATTTCCTGTTTCGTGTCATTGGC